>CAZKSU010000136.1:0-4927 GCA_964555455.1 uncultured Carnobacteriaceae bacterium | reverse complement strand
TTTATATCGTAGAATGGATAAGGGTTCGTCTCAGGCGCAAAAGGTGTTGAATAAGGAACTAGCAGGTATAAGAAATCGCTCAATGACCGGTAATTCATCATCGCCGCTAATAAACTAAAGGCGTAACCAATGGTTTGAATAAGCTGTAGAATCAGCCCTCTTTTATATCCGGCATAAGCCCCCACTAATAAAATCAACACTATGAATAAACTTACCATACTGACTTCTCCTCAAGCAACTAGTCATTCTTTTCAGCTTCTAATTGCTTTATCTTTTCTTCTAATCTCATCATTGTTTGATGACTTTCAATCTGATTTGAGATTGCATTGACAGCGACAAGTATCGCTTGCTCTTCTTTGGATAACTTTGCAGAAAGAGCATTTAAATCGTCTAATTGCTTGTTTAATGTTTCGGCAACGAGTTCAATATGTGCAGCCGACTTATCGCCAACAATCGTGTATTCTTTGTCATTAATAACAACTTTGGTTCTTCTTTTTTCATTCGCCATCTGCACAAACTCCTTTGTTGATCACTCTACTATAGTAACAAAAACGAAGAAGAAATTCACTATTTAACGGATTTCTACATTAAATTCTTTAATTAATGCTTCTTTGACCGCTTCAAAAGCTGCATTGACTTCGTCTTCTTTAAGCGTCGCTTCTGGATTGACGTAGTAGAGCGAATATGCCATTGATTTTTTGCCTGCTTCAATATTTTTTCCTTCATACAAATCAAACAAGTGGATATCCTGCAGACGGTTGCCGCCATTTTCAGCAATGACTCGCTCAATGTCACTGTGGGAAACTTCTTCATTAACGAGCAGCGCAATATCCCGCGAAGAACCAGGGTAACGGTTTAACCTTGTATAGCTAATAGCTTCTTTCTCGGCTTCGACCAATTTGTCTAAGGAAATTTCAAAGACAAACGTATCGTCTAGATCATTCGCTTTGGCTTCCGTTGGGTGCAATTGGCCCACGTAGCCTGCCAGCTCTTTGCCGATATAGATATTCGCTGTTCGTCCCGGATGCATGCCCGCCCGGTCAGAAGCGAGGGCATATTCGACTGTTTCACTGAAGGCATGTTTTGCCAGTAAGGCTTCTACGATTCCTTTCATCGTATAGAAATCTAGTGGTTCATTTTCCCCTAACCAGTTTTTCCCAGACTCGCCAGTTAATAAACCGGCAATATGCGTATATTCATCGAACTGTTCTTCAGAAGCTTTGTAAAAGACGTGGCTCACTTCATACAGCGCAATTTCAGACACTTGGTGTGAGTGGTTGTAGCGCGCATTTTCAATTAAACCAGTCACCAAGTTTTGTGTCAAGGCCACCCGGTCTTTGCTCATTGGGTTTTTTAAGAAAACAAGCTCGCCTTCATAAATCGCATACTTTTCAGCTTTTTCAGCGGTAGTTAGTGAGTAGGAAATTGCTTCTTGCAATCCGCTACCTTCCAACAGTTCGCGCACATTGCGTTTCGCTCTTTGAGCAACTGTTAATTCTCCCGGTGTCGATTCAGTCACCGGCAGCGTAATTGGGATATTGTTGTAGCCGTAAATTCGGGCAATTTCTTCAATCAAATCTTCTGGAATCTCAATATCCCAACGGCGCGGCGGAATATTGGCTGTAATCTTGCCTTCTTGCACAGTATGGTCAAAGCCTAATCGTTCCAAGATATTGGAAACTTCTTTTTCTGAGAGGTCTGTTCCAATAAGGCCATTAACTTTATTCAGCGTTGTTTCCACAACGACATCTTCTGCCTCCGCATGTACCGCTTCTGCCGTGCCGCTGATAATTGTCCCGCCGCCGAGCGCTGCCATTAAGTGTGCGGCTAGATCTACCGCTTCTTGCACGGTCGCATAGTTTACGCCTTTTTCATAGCGGCTGCTTGCTTCGCTTCGCAAGTTCAATTGGCTGGCTGTACGGCGAATGAGAACCGGTTTAAAAATAGCAGCTTCAATCGCAATAGTCTGTGTATCGTCTGTTATTTGTGAATTCGCGCCACCCATAACTCCAGCTAAAGCTACCGCTTTATCTCCATTCGTGATGACCAGGTTTTCTGGCGACAATTTCCGCTCTTGGTCATCTAATGTCGTCAAGACTTCGCCTTCTTTTGCCCGGCGCACATGGATTTTGTTGGAATTCAGCTTGTCATAATCAAAAGCATGTAAAGGCTGACCATATTCCAGCATCACGTAGTTTGTAATATCGACAACTAAATCAATCGGACGGATGCCGGCATGCATCAATTTATGCTGCATCCAGACAGGACTTTCACCAATTGTGACATCTTTGACTAAACGCATTTTATAAATCGGCGTATCTTCTGGATCTTCAACAGAGATAGCCATGTAATCTTCTGCCGATTCAGCTGTGTCTTCGCTTAAGCTGATTTTTTCAAAAGCTGGCGTCTGTTCCAGCAGAGCCCCTGCTTCATGAGCCACTCCGCGCATACTTAATGCATCTGCACGGTTTGGCGTCAGATCAAATTCAATAATGGTATCGTCTAAACCCAGATATGGCCGCGCATCGGCGCCCACTTCAGCTTCATCCGTCAAGACAAAGATGCCATCCTCCGCATATTTAGGGATAATGGTATCTGAAAAGCCTAACTCATCTAAGGAAGTAATCATTCCCTGAGAAGTGTTGCCCATAATCTCCGCCTCTTTGATTTCAAAATCACCAGGAAGAACGGCTCCAACTTTTGCGACAACGACTTTTTGCCCCTCGGCCACGTTTGGCGCGCCGCAGACAATCGGAAGTGTCTCTTCTCCTATATCCACAGAGGTTTTCATTAAATGGTCGGAGCCCTCAACAGGTTCGCAAGAAAGCACTTCTCCAACAACGAGATTGGACAAAGACTCGCCTAAGCGATTCATCCCGTCCACTTCTAAACCGCCTAAAGTGAATTTTTCAGCCAATTCATCTGCTGTAACTTTAGATAAATCTAAATACTCTTTTAACCAATTATATGACACTAACATTATTCTGCCCCTTCCTGACTGAACTGACTTAAGAATCGCTGATCATTTAAGTAGAAATGACGGATATCGTCAATTCCATACTTCAGCATCGCCATCCGATCTGGACCTACTCCAAACGCGAAACCAGAATATTTCGTTGAATCGACATGGCTCATTTCAAGAACATTCGGATGAATCATCCCTGCTCCTAAAATTTCAATCCAGCCTGATTGCTTACAAATGTTACAGCCGGCGCCGTCACACTTGAAACAGCTCACATCAACTTCCACAGAAGGCTCCGTGAATGGGAAATAGCTTGGTCGGAAGCGGACGTTTCGATCTGGCCCGAAAATCTTTTTAGACATCACTTCCAATGTCCCCATCAGATCTGACATTGTGATGCCTTCGTCGACAACAACCCCTTCGATTTGGTGGAATTGATGCGAGTGAGTGGCGTCGTCTGAGTCCCGTCGGTACACTTTCCCCGGACTGATGACTTTTAAAGGTCCTTTCGAGTAATCGTGTGCTTCGATCACCAAGGGCTGAACCGCCGATGTTTGCGTTCTGAGCAAGTATTCTTCATTGATATAGAAAGAGTCTTGCATATCACGCGCCGGGTGGTCTTGCGGCACATTGACACGTTCAAAGTTTAAATAATCCGAGACGATTTCGGTTCCTTCGACAATGTTGTAGCCCATGCCTAAGAACAGATCTTCCATCTCTTCCATCACCTGATGAATCACGTGTGTCTGCCCTTTTTTCGCTTGACGTCCCGGCAAAGTCACATCAATCGTTTCTTCTTGCAGCCGCTGGTTTAACGCTTCTTCTTCCAGAACCTCTTTTTTCTCTGCAATCTGTGCCGTTAACTCATCGCGAATTTCATTCGCTAATTTACCGATCACTGGGCGCTCTTCTTTACTTAAATCGCGCATCATTTTCAGCAAATCCGTCAGTTGGCCTTTTTTACCTAGCAGCTGGACACGTAATTCTTCAACTTCTTGGAGCGACTGGCTGTCAGCAATTTTGCTTTTTGAATTTTGAGCTAACTCTTCTAATTTTGTTTTTAAATCCACTTTCTTCTTCCTTCCCTCATAAAATCATAAAATAAAAAAATCCCGTTCCTTATAAAAAGGGACGAGATTAAACGCGGTACCACCCTAGTTCAAAAGGAATACACGGCTCCTCTTGCACTTGAGATTGCATAACGGCGCAAACCGGGTGAATACCATCTTATTCGAAATTATCGTTTTTATAGTCTTATCATTTCGAGCGACAAAAGTGAATTTCGCTTATCTTCCCTATAAATACTCTCAGTGATCGTATTTATTCCCTGTAAGTTCGCTATAAGCTACTCGTTTTTGTCTTGATTCAGTTATTCAATTTTTACACAAATCCCATTATAACAGATTCCAATAGAAAATGGTAGCTGATTTCTCAGCTTTTCTTTCCTTACATTAGCTGAATCAAAAGGGTTGCAATAAGAAAATAGATCAGCAAGCCTAACGTGTCGTTGATGGTTGTAATAAAAGGCCCGCTCGCTACGGCTGGATCAAAATTAAGTTTGCGGATAATGTCGGGAATCAATGTTCCGATGACAGCCGATACAGTAATAGAGAAAAAGATGGAGACGCCGACAATAATTGCTAATATGGCGTCGCGATAAAGAATCAGAACAATGAAAAAGATAACAAGACCCGAGATGCCTCCAAGTAAAACCCCTGTTTTTAATTCATTGAATAAGATGGTTTGAATATTTGTATCCTCATCTCCATCCATCATATTGCGCAAAGAAACGGCTAACGACTGCGTGCCCACATTTCCGGCGGTAGCCATAATCAACGGAATGAAAGCCGCCAAAGAAACGACTGAAGCTAAAGTGGACTCAAAAAAGCTGATCAGACCGCCCGACACCATACTTAAAAAGAGCAGAATAATAATCCAAGGCGCTCTTTGTTTGGCGGCAGTGAC
>CAZKSU010000135.1:0-4955 GCA_964555455.1 uncultured Carnobacteriaceae bacterium | reverse complement strand
AGTCACTTTAATGCCCTTGGAGAGTATGAGATTTCTAAGAAAATTTATAAACAAGGGCTATTTTTAATGGGGATTACAGGAATTGTTTCCGCAGCCCTTTTATATATGCTGGCACCGACCATTGCGGACGGCAGTGCGATTGCTGATTTAGGAGCAGGGACCCTTGTGATCCGCTCCCTCGTTCCCGCCTTACTCCTGATTCCTTCTCAGGCCGTGACAAGAGGTCTGTTTCAAGGGCATGGGCGTATGCGTGAGCCAGCCATTTCACAAATTATCGAACAATTGATCCGGATTCTGTTTATTTTAGGTTCCGCTTATATTATTCGTCAGCTAATGGATGGGGCTGTCGTTACAGCGGTCGCTTTCTCGACCTTCGCCGCCTTCGTTGGAGCTGTCTTTTCTTTTGGGTATCTGCTGTTTCGCTTGCGACAAGTACCCACTGCTTTAAACCGTGACTATGACGAAAGCAGAAACAAAATTGAAGTGTCTACGCCTTCAATTTTCAGACAAATTATTATTACGGCGATTCCTTTTGTGATTATGTCGACAGGAATCACGATTATGAACTTAATTGATCAGCAGACCATCAGTCCGATTATGCAGTTTTTCTATCCGGGTGTTTCCGAAGAAGCGATTCAGATGAATTACGGAATTATCTCGGCTAATGCTTACAAATTAAGCACCATTATTGCTGCTTTTGGATCGGCTTTAGCCATCACTTCCGTGCCTTTAATGAGTGAGTTAATTTCTAAAAAACAATACCGGCAAGTGGCGTATCAATTCGAACAGACGATTCAGCTCTTAATGTTTATTATGATACCGGCAGTTATTGGCATGTTTGTCGTAGCTGAACCTTTTTACACGATTTTCTATGGCTACAATGACTTTGGAGTCATCGCTACTCGCATCTATGCGGTAACGAGTGTCTTCATCGGAATGTATCTGGTGCTGGGGAACATCATCCAGTCCGTTAATTTACGACGTGCCGGTGTGTTCTCATTGGCAGCTGGTGTCATCACCAAACTTATTGCACAGCCGATCTTTTTAAACTTATTAGGTGAAATCGGTATGCTGTATGCTACAATGGTGGCTCTGTCTGTAACGATTTTCCTGATGATGCGAGCCATGTATAAATTCAGTAAATATTCGTTGACTTTTTTAGTGAGACGAACTTTGCTGATTCTTGTGCTCTCATTGGCGATGGGTGTTTTCGCATATGGAACGAGCGAACTGTTAGATCTCTTTATTAGCTACAGCAGCCGTTTCCAGTCATTGATTGCGATGCTGATTATCGGAGCCGTTGGTGTCATTGTCTATGGTTATCTGACACTTAAGACAAGACTTGCTGAAAATGTGATTGGACCGCAAGCAAAAGAATTACGTATGAAATTACGAATTAAATAATGAGCTAGGAGTTTTAAACATGAGATTAGATAAATTACTGGCACATACTGGATTTGGAACAAGAAAAGAAGTTAAAAAAATCATCAAAGACGGCTACATTGAAGTAAATGGAACAATTGCTAAAAAACCTGGTCTGATAGTTGATCCGGACAAAGATGATGTACGGGTTGGAGGCGAACGAATTTATTATCAAGAATTTGTTTACTTTATGCTCAATAAGCCAGCAGGTGTCATCAGCGCGACGGAAGACTATGTGCACGAAACCGTGCTGGATTTACTGGAACCGGCAGATGCTGTTCAAGACCCTCATCCGGTCGGCCGTTTAGATATGGATACAGAAGGTTTACTTATTTTGACAAATGACGGACAGCTGACGCATCAATTAACGTCTCCTAAAAAGAAAGTAGACAAGGAGTACTATGCGTTAATTGAAGGTATTGTCACAGAAGAAGACGTGCAGCAGTTTAAAGAAGGCATTATTTTGCTGGAAGATGAGGAAGAATACACAACGATGCCTGCAACACTTGACATTGTCTCAGTAGATGAAGAAGCGAATGAATCAGAAATTTACGTGACCATTCAAGAAGGAAAATTCCACCAAGTGAAACGGATGTTTCATGCGGTAGATAAAGAAGTTCTTTATTTGAAGCGTGTGCGGATGAATACATTAGAGCTTGACGAAAACTTGCCGCTGGGAGAATACCGCCCGTTAACGGAAGAAGAACTTGAAAAACTGAAACCTTAACTTAATCCAACAAAAAACACTCGAGAATTTTTCTCGAGTGTTTTTTTAAAAGACAAGCAGAGCTAAATAACCGCCTATTAAATACATAAGTGCATTCAGTCCAATAAATTTTAAGATTTTCAGATTTGACTCATTCACTTCTCCTGTATGGTCTTCTTTTGGATTGGGTGTTTGGAAAGCAATGAGAATAAATAAGATAAACAGACCAGCGACGTAGACTCGACGCAAATATTCCATCAGCAGTAAACCAACAAGCAAAGGGAACAGACTATATAAGAACGTTTTTCCTTTTTTCATTTTTGAAATTCCTCTTTTCTGTATGCTCAGTAAAACAAAGAAAAAACCTGCCTCTCTATCATAAGCGATTTGAGCCGATAAATCATGAAAAGGTGGGGAAAATCATAACTTTTTCATAAATAAAGGAAGGTGTTCAATGATTTTGGAAGGCAGGGTGACATAGTAATCTTCTGCTAATTCATCCGCAACAGCACTGTGTACATAGACGGCACTTAAAATGGCTTCTTTTTTATCTGCAAATTGGCCAAGAAAGCTTCCGAGGATTCCAGTCAGCGTATCGCCCATTCCACCGGTAGCCATCGAGGGGTTTCCGGCTGTGTTTACCCAAATTTCCTTCTCGATATACACTTCGGTTCGTTCTTTTTTCAAAACGACTGCAGCTTTCAGCCGTTTTTTCTCTTTTTGATTCTGCGCCGGATTATCGGCAGGCGCTTTAATCTCCGTCAGCCGGCGCCATTCACCCAGATGCGGGGTAAGGACCGTATGAGGAGTCGGCAAAGGGGTTTTCTCCTCAACTAAGTGTGAGAGACCATCGCCGTCGATAATCAGCCACTGATCTTTGCCGATGGCGCTGAGCGCCGTTTGAAAGACCTTTAAAGAGCTTTCCGATAAGCCTAAACCTGGGCCGATAATAATGCTGTCCGCTTTTTCGATATGGGAGGCGAGCGTCTTTTCTTCATACATATTGACAAACATGGCTTCCGGCAGGCGTGCATGTAAAGCATGGACATTATCCGGAGCCGAAGCCACGGTAACCAGGCCAGCCCCGGCATGGAGGGCAGCCCCGGCGCTCAGTAAAATAGCGCCGCCCATATTCTCATTGCCGCCAATACAGAGCACATGGCCCAATTTATTTTTAAAAGTGTCTTTTTCTCGAGCAGGAAGCCATTTTGACACTAAATCTCTTGTAATCTTGTTCATGAAATTCCTCCTTGTTTTCGTTCATCTTATTATAACGCCTCTCTACCGAAAGGTTTATCTATTCGCTCGTGACCAAATCAACGAAACTTTTTTAAAAAGGGAAATAGTGGTATGATAATTGTACGGATTGAATTTACTAGGAGGAAAAACATGACAGAGATCAATTGGAAAGAAATGGTAGAAGAGTACAAAGAAGATTTTTTAGAAGATTTAACGGCTTTATTGAAAATAGACAGTGTGCGGGATGACGAGGCAGCGACCGATGAATATCCTGTAGGTCCGGGACCGGTTGAAGCACTTGATGCGTTCTTAGAAATGGGTGAACGCGACGGTTTTGCAACAGAAAATTTTGATAATTGGGCCGGGCATATTGAATATGGAGAAGGCGACGAATTGATGGGTGTTCTCGGACACGTGGATGTCGTTCCTGTCGGTTCAGGCTGGGAGACGGATCCCTTTGACCCAGTCATCAAAGATGGCCGCATTTACGCGCGCGGTGCCAGCGATGACAAGGGCCCTACAATGGCCGCCTATTATGCTTTGAAAATGATTCGCGATTTAGATTTGCCTGTATCAAAACGTGTGCGTGTCATTATCGGTACAGATGAAGAATCCGGCTGGGGCTGTATGGACCATTACCTGAAAGTGGCGGAGACACCTGATTTTGGTTTCTCACCCGATGCGAATTTCCCGATTATTAACGGTGAAAAAGGAAATGTGAGTGTCCAGCTGAACTTTAAAGGAGAAAACAGCGGGAAAGCCCGTTTAGTTTCTTTTGATTCAGGACTGCGATCCAATATGGTACCGCAAGATGCAGAAGCGGTTGTGGAATATGAGGCACCTGAAGAAATCAAAACACAATTCGAAGATTTTCTGGCAAGCAATCCAGTCAGCGGAGAAATTGCGGTGGATGGAAACCAAGTCAAACTGTTGGTGATTGGCCAAGCCTCTCATGGAGCACAGCCGGCGAACGGAATCAATGCGGCGACTTATTTAGCTGCTTTCTTAAACCAGCTGCCATTTGGCGGAGATGCCAAAACATTCTTGCATGTCACTGCCACTTACCTCCACGAAAATACGGACGGTAAAAAATTAGGCATCGACCACCACGATGATTTAATGGGTGAGCTGACGTCTAACTTTGGAATCTTCAGGTTTGCGGATGGCGAAGAGGGCATGATTAACGCGAATATGCGCTTCCCTCAAGGAACCGACGGCGAGAAAATTTTAGAGCAGTTCAAAGAAACGTTAAAAGACGAAGAGGTGGAAGCAGAAATTGTGGGGCTTTCTAAAGCACCTCACTATGTTCCAAAAGAAGACCCGCTAGTAGAGACGCTTCTCAAGGTGTACCATAAGCAAACAGGCTTAGAGGCGCACGAAATGGTGATTGGCGGCGGAACATACGGGCGTCTGCTGGACCGAGGGGTGGCTTTTGGTGCAATGTTCCCGGATAGTATTGATACGATGCATCAAGCGAATGAATTCATGGCGATTGATGACCTGATGCGCGCAATGGCTATCTACGCTGAATCGATTTATGAACTGATTAAATAGAGATAAAAAACATTAAAAAAGAAGCGATCTGCTT
>CAZKSU010000134.1:0-5013 GCA_964555455.1 uncultured Carnobacteriaceae bacterium | reverse complement strand
CGATGGACATGGGAGACGGCGAAGAGCTCGTGCTCCGTCCAATGAACTGCCCGCACCACATGCTCATTTACAAACGCGACACGCATTCCTACCGTGAATTGCCGATCCGTATTGCGGAGCTGGGCATGATGCACCGTTACGAAAAATCAGGCGCCCTTTCTGGTTTGCAGCGTGTGCGTGAAATGACCTTGAACGATGCGCACGTCTTTGTGCGTCCGGACCAGATTAAAGACGAGTTCAACCGTGTGATGCAGCTGCTTTTGGAAGTTTACAAAGACTTCGAAATCGAAGACTACCACTTCCGCTTAAGTTACCGTGACCCTAACGATACGGAAAAATACTTCGATGATGATGAAATGTGGGAGAGCGCGGAAGCCATGCTGAAAGAAGCCATGGACGATTTAGGCCTGGACTACGTTGAAGCCGAAGGGGAAGCCGCATTTTACGGTCCAAAATTGGACGTACAAGTAAAAACGGCTTTAGGAAACGAAGAAACTTTATCGACGGTTCAGCTGGACTTCTTGCTGCCTGAACGTTTTGACCTGACATACGTCGGCGAAGACGGGGAAGACAACCACCGGCCAGTCGTGATCCACCGTGGAATTGTCTCAACTATGGAACGATTCGTCGCGTACTTAATCGAACGCTACAAAGGAGCTTTCCCAACTTGGTTAGCGCCGACGCAAGCTGTGGTTATTCCAGTGAACGAAGAAGCACACGGTGACGTCGTTGTGGAAGTCGTGAATGAAATGAAAGCGAAAGGCCTGCGCGTTGAATCGGACTTGCGCAATGAGAAGATGGGCTACAAGATTCGTGAAGCTCAAACCCTCAAAATCCCTTACCAAATCGTTATCGGTGACAATGAAATTGCCGACAACCAATTGTCCGTCCGTAAATACGGCGAGAAGAAAACAGAATCGGTCGATCGTGAGGAATTCTTGAAAGAATTAGTGGTCGAAGCGTCGAAAAATTAAGGCAATTTGCGTGAAAATGGAAATTGACGTAAAAAGACTCGAAAGATTTGCGTGAAAATAAATTTTCGCGTAAATAAGGGGAGTCATCATTCGCCAAAATAAGATTTCGCGTAAATAAAGCAAAAAACTGACGTGAAATCCTATTTTGACTCAAATAGAAGCAAAGCCATTCGTCTGCGGGCGAATGGCTTTTTCTTATGCCGAAAAGGAAAAAGTTTGCGGGGCAAACATCTTCGAAAATCAGTGCAGGCTAGGCCTTTGAAAACATAAAAAACGAGTGACATTCTTGACATGTATCGGGTGTCGCTATACACTTAAACTGACTATATCGACAGGCGATATACCTAAAGACGATAGACAGAGAAAAGAGGAAGCGTATGGCAAAGCCTTTAACCCAGCCCATGTACTATATTTTGTTGAGTCTGCGAGAAAAACGGCATGGGTATGAAATTATGCAGTATGTGGACTGGCTGACGGATGGCCGAGTGACCATCGGACCGGGCACTCTATATTCGCTGCTGGCGCGTTTTGAAGCGGACGAATTGATTGAAATGGTCTCCAAAAAAGACAACAAGAAAACTTACCAGCTCACAGAAAGCGGCAAAGAAGTTTTAACGACGGAGATTGAACGATTGGAACATTTACTAAACGACGCGAAGAGGGGCGGCGACAAGGATGCATTTCAAAATAGAGATCAACTATTTGAACATTGATAATTACCCCAATATCGAAACCCATTTAGAAGAAAGGGCAAGCAAGGGCTGGCGGATAGACAAAATCATTCTAGGTACCTTTTTTATCTATGAAAAGATCGAGCCGCAAGCTTTAGATTTCTCCATCTCGCCTTACGAAGCAGAAACCTTTTTTACGAGAAAAGCAGCAGACGATTTAAAGGAATTTCAATCCGTGAGTGAAAGAGTCGGCTGGAATTATGCGACGAAGTCTTATGATCTGCATATCTACTATAAAGCTGAAGAGACCGAAGCGGTGCCGCTCCACACCGATGAAGAAGAAGAGTTTAAGCTGTTGGAGCGAATCGCTAAACGCTATTTAAGCGGGCAATATCTCGCCTTTCCCATTCTTCTTCTGGCCTCTTGGTTCATCATCGGCGGACTTTTTAATAACATTCATTCGATGAAAGACGGCATGACGCAGATCATCGCTTTGATGCTGCCGATTGGAATTATGCTGAGTCTGGTACATATCTTTGATTTGCGAAAGTTTTTAAAGGTCAACCGCAGAAATCTAGAGGTAGGGCGAAGTTTAACCTTCAATGACACGCATGGATGGCTTTATACCTTTACCTTTTCAGCCTTGGTGCTCCTTCTGCTCGCTCTTGTCTTTTACTTGTTTTATTCCGCGCTTGTTTTAAAAAACCTCCGCGCCCTTGTGACGCTGTCGCCGTTAGTGGTTGGCGGGCTCATCGGTTTGATGTATCGGGCTTGGATTAAGCCATTGAGAAAAGGTCTTGGCTTCAAAGTGGGCGCTTTTGCGGTCACTTTAGTCCTTGCGGCTTTAGTGGGCATCCCTTTAGGCTGGGCGAATTACAATCTCTTCACCAGCAATCAAGGACTCCTGAACCCGGATGAATACCGTGTGTTAAGGGAAGAGGAGGTGGCTGGACAAGAGGAAAAGGATCAGGGCAATTTGACGCGCAGCGCCAGTTTGCTGGTGCCGCAGTCGCATGACTATAGCTCTCATCCGAGGGAAGAAGGCGTGCGAACGGAATATGCGGATGCGCTGAATGAGCCGCTTGCGGCAAGATTGGTTCGCCTATATAAACAGCAGGCTGAAAATCGACTGCGCGGCAACTACAGTCGAGAAGTGGACCAATCCTTTACCGAAGGCGACTACCATCCCAAGTTAAAGACGAGCGGGCTGACAGAGGATGACTTCTACCGCTTGTATCACCGAGGATCCAGTGTGGAAATCACAACCATTTGGCGGATCGCCGCTGGCCGCTCGATCAGGGATGCCAACGAATTATGGCAGGTGGATGAAGCTTACTTCTTGACTTATGCGCGAGATGCGGTGGTTGTGCGGGAGGGCACCGAAGTCTTCTATCTGGCCGGCCTGGATTTTTCCGATCCTTCCATCATAGAACAAGCTAAAACGCAGCTGCAAATAGATCGATGAAACAAAAAAAGACCTCATGATGAGGTCTTTATTTTTTTGCATTATGACGGATATTCAGCGGAGAAGACCATCACGTTATAAATCGTGAGCGTTTTGAACGGAGCGTCCAAGTAGGTGTCAAAACCGATCGACACCGAAAAACCATCATGGTTGGTGCTGATCATATTCTGATAGTGGCCCGGGCTATTGTAGTAACTGTCATAAAATTTTTTCGCCAGGGCTTGCTCCAAGGTTTGGTTGCCTGTGACCAAGTAGTCGATAAAGGAGGCAGACTGAGAAATTGAGTAGCCTCTCATCGCAATGTTTTCGCCTGATGCATAAGAAGTAGCACTGGCTTCCTTGTAGTAATCAAAAGCGCCGACCCAGGAGGAACCATCCGGACGAACATGCGGCACACCGTTCACCTCCAAGTCGCCGATCTGAAGCAGTTCTTGCGCGCGGACATCGGTTCCGATTTGCAGGCCTTCATCGTAGTAAAGCGAATGAATCCCTAAACGGTTTCTTTCGGCATTGACTAATTTTAAAAATTCCTGGTTAAAGGCGCGTAAATCAAATTCGCCGACAACCTCTTCTGAACCGTCGTTTGGCTTCTCTTCGAGCAAGGTTTCCAGCGTGGCTTCTTTAATCGCTAAAAAGTTTTCCTGGCGAACCACTTCGGAAAGCTGTTGGTCTCTGCCGGACAGCTGGCTGTACTGATTTCTGGCAGCTGAGAGACTCGTCGCTAGGTGATTCAATTGAGCCCGGTTCATATTTTGCATGGCCGAGACATTCGGCAGCTGGGAGACAGCACGGATAAAGGCATCCGCTTGTGCGGACGACACATTCTCGGCCGCGGCTTCTTTCTCAGATAAATAGCTTTCCCATGTGATGACCTCCGCCTGCTTTTTCTCAGCAGCAGACAAGGCCTTGTAATTGCTGCGGATTCTGGCCATGGTCGAGCGCAAATTGGCCAGCTGGTTGGCATTCATCCGCTCAATGTCAGATACAGCAGGCAAGTTGCGCACTTGATTGACAAAGGCGGTACCGGCCGCGGGCAGATTGTTTTGCACGGCGGCTTCTTTAGAAGACAAGTAACCTTCCCAGCGGCTGACATCGGCTTGGCGTCTGACAGCTGAAGGCAGGCGGTTGTAGTTGCCGCGAATCAGCGCCAATTGCGACTGCAGCTGAGACAGCTGGGTGTAAGACATCTGCTCAATGGCGGCCACTGAAGGCAAAGCTTTCACCTCTTGAATAAAGGCGGCGCCATCATAAGCGGAGGCTCTCTGAGCCGCTTCTTCCTTTTGCGTGAGATACTCTTCCCAGCGCATCACTTCCTGGTTTTGTTTAGCCGCCGGAGAGAGCGTCTGGTAGAGACCGCGCACATAGCTGAGTTCGGCTTGTGTGCTGGTCCATTGCTTTTGTGGCATCTGCTCAATCGCGCTCACTGACGGCAAGCTTCTGGCAGTGGTCAGAAACTGCGTGATCGATCCGTGCGATTGGGCTTGAGCGGTTGTCGGTACGGCGGGGGCATCAGTCGGCATATGTATTCCTGACAGGCCGGTAAACAGAACACCAGCGGCTGCGGTAGATAGAACGGTGCGTTTGACACTATGCTTAAAGTCTTTCATCTTTTTCCTCCTAAAGTGAATGTAGTGAGCGGTACTGAGTGTATAATACCATGTTCAACCCACTTATGAAGCGAATTGCTCACTACATATAAAAATGACAATAAATCTATCGTAACATGAAAAAAATGCTTATAAAATGAAAGGTTTGAAAAATAAGACTGTTAAACGTTTCCATAAACACTTGATAGGAATGACTTTTATTTTTTATAGTTCCTCTAAGATAGAGGGGGACGACCTGTTCTAAATGAAGGAGGACCTGCTGCGGCAAACGTAAACCGTTTTAACGACGCTGTAAA
>CAZKSU010000133.1:0-5093 GCA_964555455.1 uncultured Carnobacteriaceae bacterium | reverse complement strand
CAAGAACCACTTTGAGTAAAATACAGCTGCGGTCTAGACGCAAAGCCAGCAACGGATGGAATGGCAGAAATCAAGGGAAAGAAACCTATAAAAAAGCAGGACTCTCTTTTTTATCGAGAGTCCTGCTTTTTTCTTTTATTCTAAATTGGCGTGTTTGCCGTACATTTTATCGCTGTCGAGGCCTTTTTTCTCCATGTAACGCAAGATAACCGCGTCGTAAAACAGCAGCATCGTCTGTTCAAATAATGAACCCATCGGCTGCACCGTTTGAATGGTTCCTTCGCTTTTATCTTTCGTTACTCCTGGCAGCTGCACCACGAAATCGGCGAGCTGGCCGATGGTTGAGTCGGGTGTAATCGTGACAGCGGCTACTTTTCCGCCAATTTCTTTGGCTTTTTCTACTACAGGCACTAAAGTAGAGGTGGTGCCTGAGCCGGTTCCGACAATGAGTAAATCATTTTCTTCAAATGTACCCGTTACCGTTTCACCAACGGCATAGGCGTCTACGCCCATATGCATTAAACGCATAACGAAACTTTTACCCATAAGCCCGGAACGGCCGGCGCCGTGCACAAACACCTTATCTGCCTGTATTATTTCTTCCACTAAAGTCTCGGCTTCTTCTTCTGAAATTCTTGAAGAGGTGGCTTGCAGCTCTTCAATGATTGTATTTAAATGGTCTGTTGTTTTCATAGGTATCGACTAACCTTGTTTGATGATTTCAGAAATCTCACGTGCCGCTTCTTTTGGACTGTCGGCTGAGGCAATGCCGCCGCCAACAACGATTAAATCAGGTTTTTGTTCGACCGCATCTTTAACCGTTTCTAATTTAATCCCGCCAGCAATAGCTGTTTTTGAATTCTTGACGACATTTTTCACTTTCTTCAAGTCTTCAAATGGGCTTGCACCTTGCGCTTGCATATCGTAGCCTGTATGGACACAAATATAGTCTGCACCCATTTCATCCAACTGTTTCGCACGTTTTTCAACGTCACGGACAGCGATCATATCGACCAAAATTTCTTTGTCGTGTTTTTTCGCTTCTTTCACCGCTAATTCGATAGAAGCATCTTCTGCGACTCCAAGAACCGTGATAATATCTGCACCGTATTCGGCTGCTTGGCCGACTTCAAAGTCAGTCGCGTCAATTAATTTCTCATCCGCTAAGACTTCTAGATCAGGAAAAGCGTCTTTGATTGCTTTCACCGCTGCCAACCCTTCGCGGTTGATCACTGGCGTTCCCAATTCTACGACATCAACATAATCTTTGACTTCTTCGACTAATTCAATCGCCTCTGGTATATCGTTGACTAAATCAATGGCTAATTGCAGTTTCAAATAAAAACATCCTTTCAGTAAAATATGTAAGTGGTTCCATTACTTACTATAAGGGAGATTCGTCTGAGATATAACTATTCTGCTTACGAATGAATGAGGCTCTTGGTTTCAAGTCTAGAGAATTTTGTAGGGGATCCGCAGCTGGTTTATAGAGCTAGACTGACCAATTATTAGAATAAGATGAAAAGATTGTTAGAAAACCTTGACTTTAAAAAAGACCAATGGTACTATCAATTTACAACTTAATCGAGGAGTAGAAAAGATGCTTAAACCAATGCAACAATTAAACAGCAACTTCTACTTTAGCTATTTTAGGTACCGTTTGTAGACATAACGTCAGGCATTATGGATACAAACGCAGTCATCAAACTGAATTTGTATCTCTAATGGCTAAAGCTTTTTAAGTTGGAAGCCACTTTAGAGAAATTAATCTAAGTGGTTTTTCATAAAGCCAATTTGCAATCATACCTTTTAACACCTATTTAGATTAATTTCTGAGTAGGTGTTTTTTATTTTTACAGAAAGCCGCAGGGAACTAAAATATATGGAGGTTACAGCAGATGAAAAAGAAAAGGATAGCATGGCTGGCGATTGTGGGGATGTTAAGCACACTCATCCTGCCGTGGATGATGCAGGTTGAGGCCGCAGAGGAAGGGCGAGAAGTCGTTGTCGGAACATCGGGGCAAACCAAGCCTTTGAACTATTTCGACGAAAACAATGAACTAGTCGGTCTAGAAATTGAGATTCTCGAAGAGATCGATGAACGGTTAGATGAGATTCATATCACTTATGACATCACCGAATTTGCTTCGCTGTTCGCCGGTTTAGATTCTGGTCGTTTTGATCTGGTGTCCAACAACTTAGGGGAAAACGAGGAGCGACGCGAGAAGTTTTTATTCTCTCTTTACCCTTATGTCATTACACATAACGTGATCATCACAGATATGGACGCCGAACCGAATCTGGAAATCACTGATATGGCAGGGATGAGCTTTGGTGTAGTGCCGGCTTCTCCGCAGTCGATGTTTTTGGAGACGTGGAATGAAGAAAACCCTGACTTAGCAGTTGATATCCAATACATCGATTCCGACCCGTCGACGATTATCCGCGATGTGCATACGGGACGCTTTGATGCCACGATTTACAACACGACCTACTTGCATGATGTGCAGGAAACCTTTGGGATTGAGCTGCTGGCGCACCCAATCGAGAATGAAGAGGTCATTCGGCCGCCGGGCTCCTATTTCATTTACCGCACACAAGATGAGGATTTGCGTAATGTAATGGATGACGCTCTGGCTGAAATGCGCGCAGATGGGACCCTTTCTGAAATTAGCCAGAAATATTTAGGCAAAGATGATACCGTTCTGACGGAAGAGATGATGGCAAAAAATGAGGCGATTGAAGCCGACCGCTTGCAAGTAGCTGCGGCCAATACGGCTGAATCTACGGACGGGAAGATTTTTGCGCCGGAAATGATTTTGGCGATGCTGCCGACCATTTTGGAAAAGTTGCCGTTAACGCTGTTGATGACTGTCGTTGCGGCTTTGATTGGACTCCTCTTTGGTTTCTTCATTGCGGTGACAAAAATTAAAGAAGTGCCGCTGCTTACGCAACTTTTTAATCTCTTTGTATCTTTTATGCGCGGAACACCGCAATTGGTGCAACTGTTCTTGGCTTTCTATGGCTTCCCGCTTGTCGTGCAATGGTTTAACCAGCGCTTTGGCTGGAACGTGGATGTGAACGGCATACCGGCCCTCTTATATGTCTTTATTGCTTTTGGTTTGAACGAAGCGGCTTATATGTCTGAAACATTCCGGGCAGCGATTCTGTCGGTCGACAAAAGTGAAATTGAAGCTGCCAAGTCGATTGGACTGACCGAACGGCAAACAATGCGCCGTATTATTTTACCGTCAGCAATGATTGTAGCGATTCCAAACTTAGGGAACAGTTTAATTAGTCTGCTGAAAGGAACGTCTTTAGCGTTTACAGTCACCGTGATCGATATTATGGGGCAAGCGAGAATCCTTGCGGGAGCGAACTTGCGCTTCTTTGAAGCTTACATTGCGGTGGCCGTGATTTACTGGATCTTGTGTATTTTAATTGAACAAGGCGTCCGCGCTCTGGAGCGCAAACTGAACGTCGATGCCCAGCCGCAGGAACTGGGAACGGCTGATCCGCTGCAAAAACGAGAACAAGTGATTGAACCAAAACCGGAAAAATTATAGGAGGCTACTATGTTAAAATTATCAAACTGGAATAAATCCTTTGGCAGCCACCATGTGCTGAAAAATATTGATTTAGAAGTCCCGACAGGCGATGTGCTGACCATCATCGGCTCTTCAGGTTCTGGAAAATCGACCTTGCTGCGCAGCGTTAATTTCTTAGAACCGGCCGATGAAGGCCAGATCCAAATCGGGGAAGACAGTCAAGATGTGGAAAGAATGACTCAAGAAGATATTCTCCATTTGCGGCGCAAAACAGCGATGGTTTTTCAAAATTACGCGCTGTTTTCTAAAAAGACCGCACTTGAAAATGTGATGGAAAGCCTCTTGCTGGTGCAAAAATTGCCTAAAAAAGAAGCGGAAGCGATCGCTTACGACTACTTGGAACAAGTGGGCATGGGCGACCGGGCGAATTACTACCCGTCGCGCTTGTCAGGCGGTCAACAGCAGCGGGTGGGCATTGCCCGCGCCTTGGCGATTGATCCGGACGTTATTTTGTTTGACGAGCCGACTTCGGCTTTGGATCCGGAATTGGTCAGCGGCATTTTGGAGATTATTCAATCGATTGCGCACAACAACACGACCATGCTGCTAGTGACCCATGAAATGAATTTCGCGAAAGAAGTGTCGGATCAAGTCACCTTTTTAGAAAATGGGGTCATGGTCGAACACGGCACGCCGGATCAAGTATTCAATCATCCAAAAAATGAACGGACACAAGCCTTTATTCAAGGCATTACAGGATAGCAAGCTTTTGACAAATGGGAGAAAAGAGGAATAAAATGAGAATTGCCTATCAAGGAATTGCAGGTTCGTATTCGGAAACCACAATCCAAGACTATTTAATAGAAGAACAACATCAGCGTTTAGCAGCTGAAGCTGAGTTAGTGAGCTACGGCAGCTTCCAGGGGATGGTAGATGATTTAGTGGCCGACCAAGTGGATGTCGGCTTCTTCCCGGTGGAGAATTCAACGACCGGCTTGATTACACGGACCTTGGATTTATTTAAAGGGCTGCCGATCTTTGCCGAAGAAGAGCGCTACCAAGAAGTGCGCCATACATTGTGGGGCCTGCCAGGCTCTTCTATAGACAAGCTGCAGAAAGTCTATTCGCATCCAGAGGCCCTGAGCCAGTCGCAAGCCTTTTTTGACCAGTACCCGCACATCGAAGCTGTTCCTTATGTAGATACTGCGGAAGCGGCGCGCTATATTGCACAAGCCCAGGATCCGACCAAAGGGGCGCTGGCCGGTCCTAAAAATGGCGAACTGTATCAGCTGGAAGCTTTGCTGGAAGAGATCCAAACGGAAGCGACCAATACGACACGCTTTTTTGTGGCCAGACATTGGGACTGCCATGCGGAACAAGTAGAAGCGGCGCTGGAGGCTTACTATAAAGAGCATCCTGAACGCACGCGCTGGCTGCTTTATGTAGAAACCAAACATCAGCCCGGTTCTTTGGTGCCTTTATTAAATATTTTTGATTTATTTTCTTGCAACTTGGAAGGTTTGGATGCCCGCCCGATTGAGAATC
>CAZKSU010000132.1:0-5106 GCA_964555455.1 uncultured Carnobacteriaceae bacterium | reverse complement strand
ATTGCGCGACATACGTACAGTTTTGACGATTCATAACTTAATGTTCCAAGGAATCTTCGATCAATACGTTTTAGGGGATTTATTCGGAATAGGGTATGATGCTTTCCACGAACATGGATTAAAATACCATGACCGTGTCAACTTTTTAAAGGGTGGTCTTTATTATTCTGATTTAGTCACCACGGTGAGTCCTTCTTATGCGGAAGAAATCCAGACTGAGGAATTTGGTATGGGGCTGCATGAGGATCTGCAAAAAGTCAGCCATAAATTGATCGGTTTACTGAATGGAATCGATTATGACACGTACGATCCAGAAACGGATCAAACCATACCGGCTACTTTTTCAATCGATGATTTAACCGGCAAGGAAAAAAACAAAGCGGCTTTGCAAAAACAGGCCGGCTTGCCGGTAGATGACGAAACGGCGTTAATGGGCGTCGTTACACGGTTAGATGAACAAAAAGGTGTTCAGTTAATCATCGATAGTTTAGATGAACTCATGACTTACCGGGAGTTGCAGATTGTTCTGTTAGGAACAGGGAAGCCTTATTATGAAGAGGCCTTCCATTACTTTACAGAAAAATATCCCGATAAGTTCAAAGGGATCATCGATTTTGATATCAATCTCGCACAACTCATCTATGCCGGAAGCGATATGTTCTTGATGCCATCCGCATTTGAACCATGCGGTTTGAGCCAGATGAATTCTATGCGTTACGGGACTTTGCCGGTTGTCCATGAAGTAGGCGGCTTAAAAGATACCGTAAAACCTTATCACCACTTAACAGGTGAAGGAACCGGCTTCTCATTTTATGACTTTGACAGCTACACGATGATGAATACAATCGATCATGCGTTAACGATTTATTACGATTATCCAGAAGAGTGGACGAATCTTGTCAAGCAAGCAATGGAAGAAGACAACAGTTGGGAAAGTGCGGCCCAAGCATATGTTGAACAATATAAACGACTAGCATTTTGAGGAAATAGTCACTGAAAGAGAATGGATGCTGTAAATAAAGTAGCCTGCTGAAAAGCGCTGCTTGCTTTATACGCATCCGTTTTTACTTTCGTTAATTTTGGAGGAAAAATATGCCATTAACAGTAGATAAATTCATAAAAGACTTTAAAGACGTTTTTGAAGCCACTTACGCTTATAATTACAAAGAAGGCACAACAGAGCAGCATTACAATGCACTAGGACGTTTAATTCGAGGATATTTATCAAAAGACTGGAGCAACACGCGAGCCATGTACCGCGGGCGCAAAGCCAAGCAAGTGTATTATTTTTCCATGGAGTTCCTGCCAGGCACTCAACTGACCAGCAATATGTACAATTTAGGCTTACTCGACACTGTTCAAGAAGGTTTAACAAAACTTGGATTAGATTATGAGCAAGTCGAGCAGACTGAACCGGATCCGGCTTTGGGAAATGGCGGGCTTGGCCGCTTAGCTTCTTGCTTTATGGACTCCTTAGCCTCGCTTGGCATACCGGGCCACGGTAACGGGATCCGCTACCAATATGGTCTTTTTGAACAAAAATTCATCGATGGGCACCAAGTCGAAGTGCCTGATCATTGGCTGCGCCGAAACAACGTCTGGGAAACACGCAATGAACAGTCTGCCTGTACCGTTCGCTTCGGCGGAGATGTTTGGCTAGAAGAAGATGAGCTGGGTTATGTGACACCGCGCTATGAGAACACACTAAATGTCTTAGCGGTACCTTATGACACGCCGGCAGTAGGCTACCAAAACGAGATTGTCAACAATATCCGCTTGTGGTCAGCTGAAATCCCGGAAGAAGAGGAAGGCCATTACGCCACACTCGAATCACGCCGCGCCATTCAAGAGATTACACAGGTCTTATATCCCGATGATTCAAACTATGAAGGCTTATTGCTGCGCTTAAAGCAAGAATACTTTATGGTGTCTGCAGGAGTGCAATCAATTGTCCGTCATTTTAAGAAGTATAATGTACCAAGAACGCATATGCATGAGTATATTCAAATTCACATCAATGACACCCACCCGGCTCTAATTGTTCCTGAATTGATGCGTATTCTAATAGATGAAGAGATGATGGGCTGGGACAGGGCGTGGGAAATTACCAAACACGTCTGCAGTTACACAAACCATACTATCCTAGCTGAAGCTTTAGAAAAGTGGCCGGTAGATATGGTGCGCGATTTACTTCCGCGTATTTACATGATTATCGAAGAAATCAACCGTCGCCACAATGAAGAAGTCAAAGAGATTTACGGTGAGGAAAAAGCATGGAAAACTTCTATTATCCGTGATGGCATGGTGCATATGGCGCATTTAGCCATTATTGGAAGCCACAGTGTAAACGGGGTCGCCCGTTTGCATACAGAAATTTTAAAAGAAGATACCCTCCAGCCCTTCAACCGTCTCTTCCCGGAGCGTTTTAACAACAAGACCAATGGGGTAACGCACCGCCGCTGGATTCATTTATCCAATCCGCGCCTGTCTTCTCTCTTAGATGAAAAGATTGGCGAAAAATGGCGAATTTCACCTTCAGAAATGAAGCTGCTGAAAAGCTATATGGAGGATGACAAAACGTTAAATGAACTGGCAGCGATCAAATACGAAAATAAGAAGAGATTTGCAAAATTAGTTTACCGCGAACAGGGACTTGAAATCTCGCCTGATGCTATTTTCGATGTGCAGATTAAGCGGCTCCATGCTTATAAGCGGCAGCATCTTAATGCCTTGCATATCTTGGCTCGTTATTTATACATTAAAGAAAATCCAGAAGCAGCGATTCAGCCGCGTGTCTTTATTTTTGGAGCAAAAGCCGCGCCCAGTTATATTTATGCCAAAGAAATTATCAAAGTGATCAACTCCTTGGCGGACCTGGTGAATCATGATCCTGATATAGGGGATAAATTAAAAATTGTCTTTGTTGAAAACTATGGCGTTTCCTATGCGGAAGAAATCATACCGGCAGCAGATGTCTCTGAACAGATTTCCTTAGCAGGGAAAGAAGCTTCAGGAACCAGCAATATGAAACTAATGTCCAATGGCGCATTGACTATCGCCACCCTTGACGGCGCGAATGTGGAAATTAATCAGCTGGTGGGGGATGAGAATATGTTCTTATTTGGATTAAACGCAGAAGAAGTGAATGAACTTCGACCGCATTATAATCCTTATGAACTTTATCAAAAGGATGAGCTTATCCATAAAGTCTTGAATGCCTTGGTTGACGGGACCATTCCTAACGCAGAATCGGAAGGGCAATCTATTTTCGATTCACTCGTCCATTACGGGGATGAATATTTTGTTTTGCAAGATTTTGACTCTTATGTGAAAGCCCATCAGGCGATTGATGAGCTGTATGCAGATCCTAAAGCTTGGAATCAAAAAGTGCTGCTGAACATTGCGGAAAGCGGTCCTTTCTCAGCGGACTTTACCATTAAGCAATATGCGGATGAAATCTGGCATGCTCACTCTTATGCTGAACCAGGAAAAGGGGTTCAGCTAGTCGACCGGGAGTCTATTTTAGAAACAAGATAACAAAAAGAAAAGCAGGCACATTTCTGTGCCTGCTTTTTTAATTGGTCGATTCGATTCATGAGAAAAGGGGTTAACCGCTATTTCCTGGAATACTTTACGGGTTATTTATCGCGGCTTAAGCCATAAAACCAAAGTAGAGAATAACAACCGCTCCAATGATGATTCGGTACCAGCCGAATGCAGTAAAGTCATTATTTTGAATATAGTTCATTAAAAACTTAATCGCAAAAACAGACACAATGAAAGAAGTAATGCTGCCGGCGATAAGCACAATGAACTCTTCTGGAGTAAAACTAAAACCGAAACCTAACAGCTTAATTAAGCTTGCGCCAAACATTACCGGAATAGACATGAAAAATGAAAATTCAGCAGCGATCGGCCGGTCGGCTCCGAGCAGAATCCCACCCATAATGGTTGACCCTGATCGGGAAGTTCCAGGAATTAAAGACAGGATTTGGAAGAGGCCTACTTGGAAGGCATTTTTGGGTGTAAAGGTGTCCCAGCTTGTCACTTTCATCTCGCGGGTTTTATTCCAGCGTTCGATAAGGACAAAGGCAATACCATAAACAATCAATGCAATAGCAACGGTCTGCCAGTTGTAAAAGTAATCATTGATTGTGTCTTCAAACAGCAAGCCGATAATCCCCACCGGTATAATTCCGATAATGACTTTCAGCCAGATGTTCCATGTTTTCTTTTCCATCTCTTTAGTGGGCTGGGAGAAAGGGTTTAACCGCTGGAAATAGATTAAGATAACGGCAAATACTGAAGCCAGCTGAATAACTACAAAATACATTTCCTTAAAAGCGGTACTTTGATTTAACTGTAAAAATTCATCGACTAATATCATATGTCCAGTACTGCTGATGGGAAGCCATTCAGTGATCCCTTGGACAATTCCTAAAATAATCGATTTAATAATTTCTAATAACAAGCTTGTTCACTCCTTAAAAATACTTACTTCAATATAATACGCTACATTTGTTTAAAAACCAAAACTTTTTTGAGAGGAACCGTTTTCTTTCAAGATTTTTTAAGTATTTACTAAGAGAGAGGGAAATGATTAACAAACAAGCCAAGCAGTTGGACTGCTTAGAGATATAGCTGTCGACCGTTAAAAGCGCCATAATCTCAAGAAAAGGAATTAATTGGCTGCTTTGCTAGCTAATATTAGTCAATTCCTCTGAAATTGCTTATAATGAACAGAGAACCAAAAGAATTAAAAAAATCGAAAGAAGGGGATAGAAAATGGCACTTTTTGATTTTTTGAAAAGAGACAACAATAAGGAAGCGACACTCTACAATTTAGTAGAAGGGGAAGTCATTCCTATAGAAGAAGTTCCAGATCCGGTATTTTCTCAAAAAATGATGGGAGACGGTTTTGGTGTAGAACCAGCGAATGGAGAAGTGTATTCGCCAATAACGGGTAAAGTGGTTTCTGTGTTCCCAACCAAACATGCAGTAGGTCTTGAGTTAGGAAATGGAATTGAAGTTCTCGTTCACATGGGAGTAGACACGGTTGAATTAGAAGGCGGGCCTTTTGAAATCCATGTAAAAGAAGGAGATAAG
>CAZKSU010000131.1:0-5127 GCA_964555455.1 uncultured Carnobacteriaceae bacterium | reverse complement strand
TTAAGTATGCCTATCGCGTATTTACAGGTTTAGGAATTGGTATCCTGTTTGGAGCAATTATCCAGATGCTTTTCGGAGCGGATAGTTCCATTACTTCAGGAATCGTCGAATGGCTGGATATTGTTGGACTCGGTTATGTTCGTTTCCTACAAATGCTTGTGATGCCGTTGATTTTTGTATCGCTTGTCCGGGCGTTTACTGAAATGGAAGGTGAAAGCAACATCGGAAAAATTGGCGGCAGAGTGCTGGGCATCTTAATGGTGACTGTCATGGTTGCAGCTACCTTAGGGATTGCTACCGTGCTGTTGTTCAATTTAGATGGCGCTGAATTCACTCGAGGAGCTGCTGAAAATGCACGAATTGCAGCAGTCCAAGAAAGCGCAATGCAGGTTGAGAATTACAGTATTCCAGAACAAATTTTAAACTTTGTTCCAGCTAATATCTTTAATGATCTTTCTGGAAACCGCAGCAACAGTACCATCGCTGTTGTTATCTTCTCAGCTTTAGTCGGGGTTGCTTATTTAGGTGTGGCCCGTAAACAGCCAGAACACGCTAAGACGTTTAGAAGCATCGTCGATGCACTTCATGCAATTGTCATGCGGTTGGTCACCTTGGTGTTACGTTTTGCGCCTTACGGTATTTTAGCTTTAATGACGAAGATGGTCGCTACATCAAGTATAGCTGCTTTAGCAAATATGGGAACGTTCCTCATAGCTTCTTACTTTGCAATCATCGTCATGTTTATTATTCACTTAGCTATTTTAGCGGTGAATGGTATCAGCCCGTTTCAGTACATTAAGAAAGCCTGGAACGTCCTTAGTTTCGCTTTCACTTCTCGTTCAAGTGCTGGGGCATTGCCGTTGAATATTGCAACACAATCAGAAGCAATGGGTGTTGACCGGACAACTGCGAATATTTCAGCCACTTTTGGTCTTTCCATTGGTCAAAATGGTTGTGCTGGTATTTATCCAGCTATGCTGGTTGCTGTGATTGCTCCATCCGTTGGTATGGATCTAACTGATCCTTTAGTATGGTTAACAATTATTGTCACTATTGCCATTTCATCATTTGGTGTAGCCGGTGTCGGTGGCGGAGCCACCTTCGCTTCATTAATTGTTTTTGGAGCTTTAGGTCTTCCGATTGAAATCATTGGTTTGATGGTCTCTATCGAGCCAATAATTGACATGGGTCGTACAACACTGAACGTGAACGACAGTATTCTTGCCGGTGTTGTAACCTCTAAACGCATGGGCACACTTGATGAATCTGTTCTAAATGATAATCAAAAACATGTCACACCTGATATGGAATTAAGTTAATTGAATTCTCGCTACTCACCTTTCTTCTATTTTTTAGAAGAAAGGTGAGTTTTTCTTTTCTTTGAATAAGAGAAGTCTGTTAGAATACTAAATGAAGACAAAATAGATAAAGGAAGTGCAATTGCGATGGAATATATTACACTCAATTCAGGCGAAAAGATGCCGATGGTTGGTACAGGTACAAATACTTACGGAAAAGAAAACAATGATTACAATGGTGCCCTGTTGGAGGACATTCCTGAACTAAGAGATGCGATTGATTTAGGATATCGTTCAATCGATGCTGCGGTTTCTTACCGTAATGAGGCTCTCGTTGGACGAATTGTGGCAGAGAGTAACGTACCTCGTGAAGAGTTCTTTATTACCACTAAAATAAAAAATACGGAGGAGTATATAAACTCTAAAGAAGATATCCGTCGAACGATTGAAAACAGCTTAAAAAACTTTGATACGGACTCTATCGATTTGTATTTGATTCATCATCCAATTGAAAACAAAGAGTATTTCCGAAATACGTGGGAAATACTAGAAGAATACTATAAGGCTGGGAAAATCCGGAGTATCGGTGTGTCAAACCATGATGAGTCTTCGTTAGATGAAATGAAAGAATTTGCAACGGTCAAACCCGCTGTCAACCAAATCCAGATCAACTTAAGAAAACCGAATGCGGATCTGCTCGAATACCTGAAAAAAGAAAAGATTACGCCGGTTGCCTGGGGGCCTATGAAGGCAACAGATGAGCAAAAAGAAGTTTTAGAAGCTATTGGGCGAGAATATGATAAGACTTGGGCTCAAGTATTGTTGAGATATCAAATCCAACGCGGTGTGGTTGTTATACCGAAATCACACGATCGTGAAAACCAAAGAGAGAACCTTGACATCTTCGACTTTAATTTGTCCGAAGAAGAAATGACAACCATTGAAAATTTAAGTGACTAACAAAAAACCTAGAAGATTCCCATCTTCTAGGTTTTTCTCGCCTTTATATGTTTATCTCCTGTCTTTGCTAAGTAATAGCCAAGCAAGAAAATGAAAAGTGTGGCGATTAACACCAAAGGCACATATAGCTCATCCGGCAAATGATCAAAAAACGGCCGATATTTTAAATAAAAGTAATTTCCATCGATTAATGGATTTAAAAAATACACAAAGAAAAAATAAAAGCAAAACCAGCCGAATGATCGAAAAGCCGCTTTTAAAGTAGGACGCCAATCGTAGGCAATCGCCGCAAAAAGCGGCAGCAAAATGGTAACGGCATGGTTTACAAAAAAGGAAAGACCCATGACGTGATAAACCGGATAGACCCTAGAGGGATAGAAAAAAGAGCCGTAAGCATACAAGCCAAAGTAAAATAAAGTATCAAGGACATGAGTATTTTTAGTGACCAGAAAAACAATCCCTAAAAGACTTGAAATACGTGAAATATGAAGCGGAAGCGACTCAGAGAGGTCAAAACCGGTTTCGAAAAGATACCAAGAATACAATACGATTTGCTGAGCTACGGATATTCCTAAAATCCAGCGGCTCACTCCTTTCGCTTTTTCTTTAATGTCACGATGCCGGGCGACCAGTAAAAAGAGCAGCCCAGCCATCAGGCCTATATAAAATAAATGATGTCCTCCCAATAAAGAAATGAAAGGAACTTCTTCGTTCCAGAAATCGTTCATTGCGATCATCTCCATCTATATATAGTATAGCAATTTCTCCTGATTCCATTCTCTCATACTCTTGTAATCTTAGAATGAATGGTTTAGCTTACATAGAAAATGGGTGTTGGACAATTCAGGAGTTTTTTAGTTTCCGCTAATAAACTGTCTGAAATGACAGCAGAATCGCTATCTGATGATTCATCTAATCTGATGTAAGAAGGAAAAAACATCCACAGCCAGAAGATGAATGTTTTGGCTGTGAATGTTGTTTATATTTCCGTTACTTCAGTATTGGCTGCTAATACCGTTTTATTGGCTTCAAGAGATTCCGTCAGCCATACATTTCCGCCGATTACACAATTATCGCCGATTGTTGTGTCGCCTCCCAGTATCGTGGCCCCTGCGTAGACCACAACATGATTCCCGATATTCGGATGACGTTTGATTCCTTTAATAATATTTCCTTCTTCATCCGTTTTAAAGCTTTTAGCTCCGATGGTTACCCCTTGATAAATTTTTACATAGTTCCCGATTTCTGCCGTTTCGCCGATCACCACGCCTGTCCCGTGGTCGATGAAGAAGTGGTGTCCGATTGTCGCACCAGGATGGATATCTATCCCCGTCGTTGAGTGCGCATATTCCGTCATCATCCGAGGCAAAATCGGAACTTCCAACTGATACAATTTATTTGCAATTCTAAAGATGGTCATCGCTTCAAATGAGGGATAGGACAACATGATTTCGTCATAAGAAGTCGCCGCAGGATCTCCTTCATAAGCTGCCCGGACATCGGTATTTAAGATACGCTGAATCTCAGGCAAACTCTTTTTCAGCTCATTTAAGACATCCGCCCGCTCGTCTTCATCCTTAATGAAATACGGCAGCACACGATGTAAAGTTGCGCGCGCATTCATCTGCAGCGCTTCTTTTGTGACACCAGAAGCACTGACTGTTCCAAAAATGTTTGGATACAGCATCGCACGAAGCTGATTGATCAAAGTCACGACTTCATTTTTCAGCCCGCAGTAGTTTCTCGTGGGCTGAATTTGTTTGTTATGTTCCATGCATATCACCTAACTTTCTAGTTAGCATCAAAATCTAGCATAGACAAGTAGCGGTCGCCATTATCTGGCAAAACGGCTACAATTGTTTTATCGGAATTTTCAGGACGCCCAGCAACTTCCAGCGCCGACCACAAGGCTGCCCCAGCCGAAATACCCACAAAAATCCCATTCGTTGCGCCTAGTTTTTTCGTCGTATTTATTGCATCTTCATCTGTTGCAAGAATAATTTCTGAATAGATTTCTTGATCTAATACTTCAGGAATCACTCCTGCACCGATTCCTTGTATTTTATGTTTTCCTTTTTCGCCTTTGGCTAATAAGGGAGATCCGGCCGGTTCTACAGCAACCATCTCAACAGAGTCTTTTTGCTCTTTCAAGTACTTGCCGGCACCCGTAATTGTGCCACCTGTACCAATACCGGAAACGACAATATCTACTTTTCCTTCCGTGGCTTCCCAGATTTCCGGCCCTGTCGTCTTGTAATGAATTTCCGGATTCACTTCATTTTCAAACTGACTGGCTAAAAAGGCGCCTTTATTTTCTTCAACAATTTGTTGCGCCTTCTCTATCGCACCGGGAATCCCATCGTCTCCAGGCGTTAACACGAGTTCAGCCCCGTAAGCTTTGAGCATGGCCCGGCGTTCCTGTGACATGGTCTCTGGCATAGTTAAAATCACTTTATAGCCGCGCGCTGCTCCAACTAAAGCTAAAGCAATTCCAGTGTTTCCAGAAGAGGCTTCAACGATCGTTCCGCCTTCTTTTAAAACGCCCTCTTCCTCAGCACGGTCAATCATTGCTTTACCAATCCGATCCTTTACAGAACCACCCGGATTTAATGATTCCAGCTTCAACAAGATTTCTCCATTGAATCCTTCGGGCTTCAGCCGATCATTTAAACGCACTAAAGGAGTTTGCCCAATTGCTTCATCGATTGAGTTAAAAAGTTTTGACATATAAGAACTTCCCTTCTGATTTTAGTTTGTTCCTGTCTTTATATATCTCATAGTTAAGATATTTTTACAACTATTTGAATTTGTGAAACAATTATTCTTCGCAGGAGATCGACTGGTTAATTAACTGCCGAGGGTCGTATAA
>CAZKSU010000130.1:0-5177 GCA_964555455.1 uncultured Carnobacteriaceae bacterium | reverse complement strand
GCTTCGCCAAAGATGTTTTTAGAACCCCAGAATGCGTAAGGGAATCGGGAACCTTCTTCTTCTGCTATTGAAATCAAACGCAAAGATTTCTTCGGCTGGCCTTCTTCTTCAACCAATTTCTTGATCGATAAGTAGCCTGCCATGATTCCAAGCTGACCATCTAAACGGCCGCCTTTTTCAACCGTATCCACATGGGATCCAGTCGCAATAATGCTTTCTGGCTCTTCTGAACCTTTAATCGTTCCGAATAAGTTGCCGACCGCATCATACTCAACTTCCATACCGAGCTCTTTCATTTTCTGTTCTAGAGATTTTTGAGCTTCTTGCCATTTTGCATCATAGAGAAGACGCGTTGTTCCTTTGATGTCTTCGTAATTTGTGATGCCTGAAAGCCAATCTAAAGCTCCATCTATTTCTTCCGGTGTAAATTTAACCATTTTTGTCCTCCTAGATAATATTTAATTAGACGAATAAAATTAAAAATCTGTAGTATTTCTTTCTCTTATATTGTAATTAAAGCGCTATCATACCCACCATGTCATTTTATACAAAAAAGTTAATCAGCTTGTTCAAACTGCACAAGGAACCTTTATCTACCCTTTTTCTTCTTCCCTTATTAGAGATTGAAGGCCTAAATAACAGCCGTAAAGTGTGTCATAGCCTGATGTATGCCCATAGCGCGTGATAAGCGCCAGCAACTGTTTGATTGCCGGTTCTTTGTTAGAATCTAATAAAAAGAGCAATGCCAGAAATAAACTATTCACATAGCCAGCAAATAAACTTTCATAATAAGCCTGGCTAATAGCCGTTGTGCTTATCGTTTCTAATACTTGTTTGAGCTGCGGGAGAAAGGAGTCGTTTGGATTAAACGCTTGCCGCACCATCGTATAGCCGAGCAGCAGATCATCTCCGCTAGGCGTCAGACCATCTCCTCTGCCAATCAGGTAGCGGATGGCTTGTCTGACTTCCGTCTTTTCTCGGTCTGTTATTTTCAAAAGAGTGCCGATAGTTTCTTTGATCGATTTATCTTCTTTTAACCCAATATTTTCTTTAAAGGGGAGCTGTTCCAGCAGTTGGTAAGCCACTGCTCCTTTAATTTCACGCTTTGGCAAAGGAATAAAAGGGATAGCGAGATCAAAAGCTTCTAGATTAGAAACGGCAATAGTGAAAACATCTCCTCTTGTATAAAAAGTAAACGTTTTGTTTTCTAGCTTAACCAGCTCACCTACTTTTGCTTTTTGCAAGACTTGCTGAATTTTTTCCTTATCCAATAGACAACCATGAGGCGCAGCGGACATTTCTTTGGTTGAAAAGTTCAGCAAATGAGTGTCAAATTCCAGATTGAAGCTTGACTGAAAAACACTATGCACCTTCCCCATTTTTCTATTCATTGTAAAGTCTCGAAGGAAGAAAGGACTGATTCCTTCTCTTTGAGGGAGATAATCTTTTCTTGCCATACTTCTGGAAGTTTCATCCCTTGCTCTTGAAGAGCGATCCGATAAGTGCTTTTGAATTCGTTCTCTCGCCTTTTCGATGAATTGATCCATGACAGACACACTTTCAACATCCGCTATAACTATCAAATCATTTGATGTCGCTCGTTTGATGTCGGGATGATAAAAATCAATCTCTTTCAAATAAGATTTATTTGCCGTTGTGCCCATAAGCACTTGAACTTGTTTGACTTCTATTGACTCCGTCATCAACTGATTTAAATAGTGCAACATCAGGGAATTGTATGGATTATTTTCAAGAATACGTACAGTAATCACTCTGCGTCCTCCTAACTGACAAAAATAAAAAGGAGGACATCACATCCCCCTTCTTTCCCATTTATAGAAACAACAGGATTAAACCGGTAACTGCTGCGATGATTAAAGTAAAAGGAATAATTTTACGCATAACTTGTCCTTCTAATCCTAATGTACCTACCGCAGAAGTTCCAAGAACAATGTTTCCAGGCGCAATGGACATCCCAATTGCTCCTCCAGCTGTTTGCGCTCCTACAATCGCTGGAACATTTAACCCAATTAAATCCGCAGTTAAATACTGGAATTGTCCAAATAAAATATTGGAAGACATATTGCTTCCAGTAATGAATGAGCCAAGCAGTCCAATAAATGGCGCAACGATTTTATAATTCGTTCCTAAAACATTTGTGATGCCTTCTGCCAGGATTACCGTCTGGCCTGTTCCGGCCATCATTCTAGATATCGCCAGTAAAGACAAGACAGCAATACTAGGTGAAATCGCTCGTTTTACCGTGCGGACCACAATATTTGCGACCGGTGTTTTCGTTTTGACTAGACCTTTTTGTTTATAATAAACGAAAGATAAAGCAGCGGACAGCAGTAAAAATATGCTGGCATGCGTAAAAGGCGCAAGCGGTGAATAATTCTCAACTGCTTGATTAACAAAGCCATAGCCAGTGACGGTCTCTATAAAATCTGGTCCGTAAGAAACCTGACTTAAAAAATTGTTTAATGGCGTGATCAATAAAACAGCTAAAGTAATAATCGTCATTAAAATATAAGGAACGAGTGCTTGGAAAATAGACATGTTCAATTCAACGTCTTCTTCTTCCTCAGCGACCATTTCAGCCGATTTTTCCGTCATAATCTTGCTGTCTTTAACGGCCCACTCTTTATTGTACATAGGCAGTTTGGAGATGAAAATAACGGCAATTAAAGTAATCGCACTTGGCAAAAAGCTCGCCAATTCCGTGTTGAATTGAGTCATTAACGCTTGTCCGCCACCTTGTAAGAGGCTAATCAATAATACAGCAATGAACCCTTTTTTAAGCCCTTCGCCTTTCCCATATTGATAAGCAATAAAGAAATTCGCACCTAAAGTGAGCAGGAATAAAAAGATTCCTGCATATAAAGCCGCTTCAGGGAATGTGGATGAGCTGTCCCCAGTAATCTGTTCCATTAAAGCATCCCACGCAATCGCAAGGGTTCCATAAGTTCCGGCCCAACTGTGGCCAACTAAAGGGACAATAACTGCCCACATAGGCTTCATTCCAATACCAATCAGCAGAGGCGCCGACACTAACACAGGCACTCCAAAGCCAGTGACCCCTTGTAAGAAACTTGCAAACACGACACCAATTAATAAAATACGAATCAGTTCATTCGGCGCAACTTGCTTAAACAAGTGATTCAAGGTCGAAAAGGCATCCACTTCATTACTCACTTCGTATAATGAAATGGCTGATAAGATCACCAGAATAATGCTTAGGGAACTCCAGGCCGCTCGCAGCAATTCAACTCCGATAACCGTAAAAGATCCTTGAAATACAACCATTCCTAATATGATTGAAATGACTAAAGTGATGGGTGCTGCTTTTAAAGCGCCCCATTGTAAGAAAACCATAAATATGATTAATAAAATAATTGGCACAGTCGAAATGAGCCACGTAAATAAATTCATTGGTATATCCATTCCATCCAACTCCTTTTCCATAGGTTAATCTTTAAAGCGATAAGTCTGAATACACTCTCTTCCAGAAGTCAAGTATAGCGGGAATCACTTTAAGATGCATTCTTCATAAGCTCAAAAATTCCCTTTTCATTTGTTTAAAATAAACAATACTTTATTCATTTTTAGTGTATCCAAACGAAAGAGTAAAACAAAATAAAAGCAGCGCTTCTATTCGTTCGCTCGCCCTGCTTTTATTTTCTTCTAATTGTAATTAACCTTTAGAAACTACTGTTGCAGATCCACCCTCAAAGAAATTGTTGACATTTTCTAGAGAAGTGATGACTGCTTTACCATCCGCACTATTTTCTACAAAATTAATAGCCGCTTCTACTTTTGGCAGCATAGAACCTGGAGCAAACTGCTCTTCTTCGATCCACTGCTTCAACTGGCTGACAGTGACTTCTTCTAGTTTTTGCTGGTCTGGCTGGTTGAAGTTAATATAAACATTATCCACACCTGTTAATATGAGCAGATAGTCCGCTTTAACTAATTCTGCCAGTTTCCCTGAAGCAAAGTCTTTATCAATAACAGCTTCTACCCCTTTGTAGCCTTCAGCTGTCTCAACAACCGGAATGCCGCCGCCTCCAGCAGAGATCGTTACGACGTCATTTTCGATCAATTGGTTAATAACTGGGTACTCAACAATGGATTCTGGTTTAGGAGAAGCCACGACTTTACGGTAACCTCGCCCTGCATCCTCCACATAGGTGTCGCCTGTTTCTTCAGCTGCTTGGTTAGCTTCTTCTTCAGTTAAAAATGGTCCAACTGGTTTAGTGAGATTTTCAAATGCCGAATCATTTTTATCCACAACGACTTGTGTAATGACAGAAGCCACTTGTTTTTCTACATTTTCAGCAATCAATTTTTCTTTTAAGGTGTTTTGCAGCCAGTAGCCGATACTTCCTTGAGTCATAGCGACCAAAGTATCTAATGGCAATGCAGGGTTCTGTTCAGAATCTGCTGCTGCTTGCTGTAAAAGTAAATTCCCTACTTGAGGACCATTTCCGTGTGAAATGACTAATTGATAATCTTGCTTGATTAAGCCCACTAATTTTTCACTGGTGTAACGTAAGGCTTCGATTTGCGCTTCAGCCGTTGGATCATCTGACAATATCGCATTTCCACCTAGTGCAACGACAATTCTTTTTTTCATAACATCGACCTTCCAATCCTAAATAATTTGTAAATACGTATAAATCCCGATCAATAAATCATAACCAGAAGTTGAACCATAATTTTGAATGAAAGCAATCGCTTGATTGAATTTTTTTTCATCTTTTTCTTTGACTGCTTCAAAAAGCAAAACTAGCGGTTCATTACTGTAACCTTGAAACAAAACGTGATAGTAAGAGAGGCTCACTTCTGTTGTTGAACGCTCTTTTAATTGCTCTTGAACAATGGCTTGGAGATGGGGAGGCTGTTTTAAGGTTTGCTCCATCAAAACAGCTCCTTGTAAAAAGTCATCTCCTGTTGGTGTCAGACCAACGCCTGCTCCTATTAACTGCCGGATATGTGTCCTTGTCATACCTTTTGTTTGCTGAATGTCTTCTAAAATCGCCTGTAGCTTCTCATTTCTTAAAAAGCCTGACTTTTCTAAAAGATTTAAAGCCTCTAATCGGTCTTTAAAATGGATGTCTTCTAATTCATTTTGAGTGACAGGGACAACGACTAAATCTTTCACCTGTTTTTCAATC
>CAZKSU010000129.1:0-5192 GCA_964555455.1 uncultured Carnobacteriaceae bacterium | reverse complement strand
AAATCGATGGTGAAATGGGTGACACGCACGTCGCTTTACAAGCCCGTTTGATGTCTCAAGCTTTACGTAAATTATCTGGTACAATCAGCAAAACAAATACGATCGCGATTTTCATCAACCAAATTCGTGAAAAAGTAGGTGTGATGTTTGGTAACCCAGAAATCACTCCGGGCGGACGAGCGCTGAAATTCTACTCTTCTGTGCGTTTGGAAGTGCGTCGAGCAGAATCCATTAAAGAAGGAACAGACATGATTGGTAACCGTACACGAATTAAAGTCGTGAAAAACAAAGTAGCTCCTCCGTTTAAAGAAGCCATGGTGGACATCATTTATGGTGAAGGAATTTCTCAATATGGAGAGCTAGTCGATATGGCTGCCGAGAAAGATATTATTGACAAAGCGGGTTCTTGGTATTCATACGGCGATCACCGTATCGGACAAGGGCGTGAAAGTGCGAAAACGTACTTGAAAGAAAACCCGGAAATCTTTGAGGAAGTCGACAAACGGGTGCGTGCCGCTTATGGCATTGGAGAAGAAGTGGACATGCCTGAGGATACTGAAACTGCAGCAGACGCTGAAGAAGAAGTTGAAGTAGAGTTAGAAACTGAAGAAACAGAATAATCTAAACGACTAAATAAAAAACCTTCCTTATTTCATTTGTAAATAAGGAAGGTTTTATTTTGATTCTGGCCTTTTTCATTAGATAATAAGGGTAGATTGTTTAAACATGATGGGGGAAATGAAATGACTACAAAAATTAAAGTTGGTATTGTCGGTTATGGAAACCTGGGCCGAGGAGTGGAAGTCGGTTTGAAAAACCATCCGGATATGGAGCTTGTTGGGATTTTTTCAAGACGTGATCCGGCAAGTTTAGCAACGGATTCACCGGCTTACTTATACGAAGACATTTTGGAGCATAAGGATGCAATTGATGTGCTGGTATTATGCGGCGGCTCTAAATCGGATATTCCGGTGCAAGGGCCAGAATTGGCGGAGCACTTCAATACAGTAGATGCCTACGACACGCATAATCTCATTCCAGAGTATTTTGAAAAAATGGACCGTATCACAAAAGAAAACGGGAAAGTTTCGGTGCTGGCGACCGGCTGGGACCCGGGCTTGTTTTCGGTGAATCGGTTGCTTCAAGAAGAAATTTTGCCTGCTGGAGATACATACACCTTTTGGGGTCGCGGCGTGAGTCAGGGACACAGTGATGCGGTGCGCGGCGTTACAGGCGTTAAAAAGGCTGCCCAATACACCGTTCCTGCTGAATGGATGATTGAACGTATTCAAAAGGGAGAAAAAATCGATTACGACTCGAAAAAAGCCCATTTGCGCGATGTTTATGTCGTACTGGAAGAGGATGCAGATCCTTTAGAAGTGGAAAATACGATCAAAAACATGCCAGATTATTTTGAAGGCTTCGAAACCAGTGTCAGCTATATTTCGGAAAAAGAATTTGAAGTGGAACATCAAAAGATGCCGCATGGAGGGCGTGTGATGCGTCACGGCAATACATCACCCGAACATACTTCCGTGATGGATTTCTCGTTGAAACTCGAAAGCAACCCTGAGTTTACGGCAGCGGTCATGATTGTCTACGCACGAGCCGCTTACAAATTAGCGCAGGAAAAACAATTCGGCGCCCGCACGGTTTTAGATGTGCCGCCACACTATCTCTCTTCACGTTCGCGAGAAGAACTGATTCGCGACCTGCTGTAAGAGAGAAAAAGGGACAGCGAGCAAATGAGACCTTTTTTTACGGCGAATCTTAATTGACATATTCGCGAAATAGGGCTATTATATAAAAAGGTGTACTTCGCTATGTATACTCATACTGAATGTACAACTTTCGTGTACAAAATGCTTTTTACAAGCACTTAAAAATCACTATACATGAATAGTTAAAAATTGAATGATACGGAGGTGTAAATATGGAGTTACCTATTGCTATAGCCTCTGCTATCGTTACTTTAATTATTGGATTAGCACTCGGCGCGCATTTTGGAAGAAAAAATGCCGAAGAAAAGCAAGCCGATGCGAAACAAACAGCGGAACAAATTGTTGAAGATGCAAACAAAGAAGCTGACATTGTTAAAAAAGAAGCGTTACTTGAGGCTCGGGAAGAAATACACGCTCAGCGCAACCAAGCAGAGTGGGAAATAAAAGAGCAGCGACAAGAGATTTCTCTACAAGAAAGTCGACTCGATCAGCGTGAAGATAATTTAACGCACAAAGAAAAATTGCTGAACTCAAAAGAATCCAGTTTACAAAGTAAAGAGGCTAAATTGGACAATCGAACAGAGCAGTTAGACAGTCTTGAAAAAGAAATCCATGAAACCAAAGAACAAACAGAGAAAGAACTAATGCGTATTTCAGCGCTTTCTGAAGATGAAGCACGGAATATTGTTCTTCAAAGAACGGAAGAAGAGTTAGTCAATGAAATTTCAGTGATGGTGAAACAAAAAGAGCAAGAAATGAAAGCTGAAGTAAACCGTCGCGCGAAAAGTCTTATTACGGAAGCAATCCAACGAAGTGCCGCAGATCAGGTGGCAGAAACAACCGTCAGTGTTGTTCACTTGCCAAATGATGATATGAAAGGCCGTATTATTGGACGGGATGGACGAAATATTCGGACCATTGAGAGCTTAACCGGTATGGACTTAATTATTGATGATACCCCTGAAACAGTCGTATTAAGTGGTTTCGATCCAATTCGTCGTGAGATTGCAAAAATGGCCCTTGAAAAATTGATTTCGGATGGACGGATCCATCCAGGAAGAATTGAAGAAGCCGTTGAAAAATCTCGCAAGGAAATGGACGAACGCATTCGAGAAATTGGGGAAGAAACAGTCTTTGACTTGGGTATTCACTCAATTCATCCAGATTTAATTAAAATTATCGGACGATTAAACTTCAGAACGAGTTATGGTCAAAATGTGTTGACTCACTCGATCGAGGTCGCGAAAATTGCTGGTATCTTAGCCGCTGAAATCGGCGAAGATGTGCAGTTAGCGAAACGAGCAGGTCTTCTTCACGATATTGGAAAAGCACTTGACGGAGAGATCGAAGGTTCTCACGTGGAAATCGGTGCGCAACTTGCGATGCGTTATCAGGAAAACGAGACAGTCGCGAATGCGATTGCTTCTCACCATGGTGACGTTGAGGCAACGAGTGTGATTTCAGCCCTGATTCAAGCAGCAGACGCCGTGTCAGCTGCAAGACCAGGCGCACGGAGTGAATCTCTTGAAAACTACTTACAACGTCTCGAGCAGTTGGAAGAAATTTCAAACCGCTTTGACGGGGTAAAAGAAAGTTATGCGATTCAAGCCGGTCGTGAAATTCGAATCATTGTGAAACCAAACGAAGTGGATGACACACAAAGTGCGAATCTTGCACGACAAGTTCGAAAAGAAATCGAAGATAAAATGGATTACCCTGGAAACATTAAAGTAACGGTAATTAGAGAAACAAGAGTAGTAGAATACGCTAAATAAAACAAAACAAACGAAACAATTGATAAAAAACAAGAGCGAGTCAATTAGATGTCTAATTGATTCGCTCTTTTTCTATGCCAGCTTCTGAGCGGACAGCCATCCCTTTAAGCGGGCCCCTATTTCACAGCTGTTTCCCCAAAGCCTAGTTGAAGACATTTTTGACATAAAAAAACCGCAACCCATTAGCGGCTGTGGTCTGTTTCTATGTACTTTCTTTTAAGAAACCCTTTGCTGCTTAATGAAAGAGGTTGTTCTCCAAGAGATTCAATAAACTCTTCCAATGCAATTTGTACAGCCGTCCCGCCCGCAGTGACTAATAATAACGTCAGAGTTGATTCTGCAAAGAATGGAACGGTTGATGCTGGCCGTATGAAGAAAAAAGTTAGTAATAAAGATAAGAGAAGCCAAGACAGCCCCACTGCAAGTTTCAATAGGAACGCAATGAGTTTAAAAACAGCCACTGTCAGCGACTCAAAAAACGAAAGCTCATCTGCCAAATGATTCACCCCTTTGACTCAAGTCTTTCAAATATACCCCCTCGCCATCCGTTTGTCAATGAAAGATTGGCAAGAGCAGGAGTCATCGTCCATGCTGGCATTCAGGGCACCGGAGAAAGAGTGAAACAAAAAACGTAAACAGAGTACCATTCATGTGCATTCGCACAAGGAGAGGGTTATCTCTTCCTAGAGCTTGCCATTCTGTGCTAAAATGTTTGGTATGAGCAATTATAAAACAGATAGATGTGGAGATTGGGGGAATGAAGTAAAATGCCTGAACATGAGTTAAGCAGATTTTCGCCTAGAGGATTAGACTGGCTGGTTGAAAAGGCCATTGCCTCTAAAGAAATCGGGATTGGGGTATGGAACATTACGCAGAAGCAGTTTTCAGTCGTCGAGAAGATCACCAATGCGCCGGATAACGCTTATGCATCGATCACTGATTTTATTCGAAACGTAGCGGATCCTCGGGATGCCCAAATGGTTTTAAGGGATTTAGAGGCTTACGTGGCGAATCCAAGCTCCTCTTATCACAGCTCTTTTCGCTTAAAGGCGGATGAAGGACAAGCCAAGTGGGTGCTGTTAAGAGGAGAAACGCTGAAGGAAGAAGACACGGGCGACCATCTTTTCTATACCGTCATGTATGATGTCACAGGAGATCGCTTCGAGACGGGCAACGATAAAAAGACCAATTTAATCGACCGCAATTTCTTTGTGAAAAAGCTGGAAGGAGCATTAGCGCTTCTGCAGCCTGGAGAATCGACTGGCGTCATTCGGCTGGGGATGAACAATTACAAAGAAATTAAGGACATTTATGGCTTGCAGGTGATTGATGAACTGGTCAAGGAAATCGCAGCCCAGCTCAATCACATTTTTCCTGAAGAAACGGATATCGCCCGCTTCTCCAATGATACCTTTATAGGAATGGTTCCTAATTGCAAAGAAAAAGAGGAGCTTAGGGAACTGACGGAGACGATTATCCAAGTCTTCAAACAGCCTTTTAAAGTGAACCAGCAAACCATCCGCGTCGAAATCAGCCTGGGGGTGACAAGCTTTCCAGAACAAGGGAAAAGCGTAGAGGAGATTCTCTTGCATTCAGAATACGCAACACAGCAGTCTCACGAACAGGGCGATTATGTCACCACCTTCTTTAATACCGCATTAGCGGCAGACTTACATAAAAATATTATCCTAGATAA
>CAZKSU010000128.1:0-5209 GCA_964555455.1 uncultured Carnobacteriaceae bacterium | reverse complement strand
CAACATTCGACCGTCCAGCGATAGCTACTTCTGGCAAATTTAAATCTGGATACTGTTCTTCTCTTACAGCGCTAATAATGATGTCTGCTTTTTGTATTGGAAATTTCATTCTGTCACCTTACTTTTTCTGATTTTTGTTCCCTCTTTAAAAAATGTAAATAAACTCGTACATAAAAAGGATGAACCTGTGTTAAATATTTTTAGTGCTCCTAAGATATTAACACATTACAAATAAATTTCAAATAGATTTCAGTAATCTTTACATCTGAAATAACCTTAACATACAAATACAAATGAAAAAACACTGAACAAACTGCAACTCTCTACAGTAATTCAGTGTTTTCACTAGATTTTAATTAATCGACTTGTTCGCCATAATCATTATAGTAGATAGGATCACCCGTGTTGTCAGCAGCTTCCGCTGTAATGATCACTTTAGTGACATCCTCTCGGCTTGGCACTTCGAACATAATATTTAACATAATCTCTTCAATAATCGTGCGTAAGCCACGAGCCCCTGTACCTTGTTCAATGGCACGTTTTCCGATCGTTCGCAGGGCTTCTTTCTCAAACTGGAGATCCACATCGTCTAATTCTAAAAGGACCTGATATTGTTTGACTAAAGAATTTTTAGGTTTCGTCAAAATTTCGATTAAATCTTCTTCGTCTAATTCATTTAATACAGCAATAACAGGTAAACGGCCAATAAATTCTGGTATCAACCCAAATTTCTGCAAGTCATCCGGACGAAGCTCTTGTGTAATATTTTTCTCGTCCTCAAGAGGATTTTTCTCGTTTGAGGAACCGAAACCAATCAGTCTTTCTCCCACACGCTGTCGAATGATATCATCTAAACCAGCAAATGCTCCTCCAACGATAAACAAGATATTTGTTGTATCGATCTCAATCATTTCTTGCTGAGGATGTTTGCGGCCACCTTTAGGCGGGACACTCGCAACCGAACCTTCTAAAATTTTCAAGAGCGACTGTTGTACCCCTTCACCACTTACATCTCGAGTAATCGAAACATTTTCAGATTTTTTAGCAATTTTATCAATTTCATCAATATAAACGATGCCATACTGCGCTCGTTCTACATCATAATCTGCAGCTTGTAATAATTTAAGCAAGATGTTCTCAACGTCTTCTCCGACATATCCTGCTTCTGTTAAATTTGTCGCATCAGCAATCGCAAAAGGCACATTTAGAATATTTGCTAACGTTTGAGCTAAATACGTTTTTCCTGAACCGGTAGGACCAGCTAATAAAATGTTACTTTTTTGTAGTCGCACTTCTTCTTCATCATCCGATTGCAAGAGGTGGTTCACTCGCTTGTAATGATTATACACTGCTACGGACAACGTACGTTTCGCTACTTCTTGTCCAATGATATAATCATTTAAAATCGTATAGATTTCATTTGGTTTTGGCACATGCTCAAATCCAACCGAATGCTGCGCTTCAAATTCATTATCTATAATCTCTTTACTTAAATTTACACACTCATCACAAATATACACACCAGGACCGGCAATTAGTTTGTCGACCTGATCTTGTGATTTACCGCAAAAAGAACAAGACATATTCATATTTTCATCATTATACACTCAATTCACCTCTATCTAAATTCTTTTTGACACTAACACATTCTAACACAGGATGAGAATTGCTAGCAAATAAAAGATTTCTTACACGAAACAAGCAAAAAGTTGGTTTGCAAAAAAACTGCAGACCAACTTTTTACAAATTTCTATATCCTTCTTAAATTATTCTTCTGTAGATTCGTCTTCTGTTGCCGACTCATCTTCTTCCGTTTCAGGTTCTAAGACTTCTTTAGCTGTTGAACCAATTAAATCAATGGCTTTTTTCATTGCAATATCGCGAGTCAATAGTTCTGGAGAAAGAACTTCACGAACTTGTTCTACAGTCAGTCCGTATTGAGAAGCTAAATCTTCAATTTCTTGATCTAACTCTTCATCAGTAGCTCCTAATTCTTCCGCTTCTACAATGGCTTCAATCACTAAGTTTGTACGGACATTGTCTTCTGCACCAATTTCAAATTGCTGGTGCAAGTCGGCTTCAGTAGTGCCTGTAATACTGAAGTACATTTCTTTATCCATACCTTGCTGGCTCAATTGATTGTAGAACATATCCATTTGACGGTGGACTTCTTCATGAGCCATGTCATAAGGAATGTCGCCAACTTCAGCATTCTCTACCGCTTTCTGAATCGCTTCTTCATCGCGCATATTGTCTGCTTGCTGTTTGCGGCCTTCTTCTAATTGGTTACGTGTTTTTTCACGTAATTCTTCAATTGTTTCTACCTCATCGTCTGCATCTTGTGCAAAGTCATCATCAAGTTCTGGCAGTTCTTTTGTTTTTACTTCATGAACCGTTACTTTAAATAAAGCTTCTTGTCCTGCTACTTCTTCAGCCTGATAGTCTTCTGGGAAAGTAACATTCACTTCCACTTCTGAATCTGGTTCTGCGCCGACTAATTGCTCTTCAAAGCCTGGGATAAATGAGCCTGATCCTAATTCAAGAGAATAGTTAGTAGCTGAACCGCCTTCGAATGCTTCACCATCTACAGAGCCTTCGTAGTCCATGACAACAGTATCTCCGTCTTCAGCTGCACCCTCTTTAATCACTAATTCTGCAAACTCTTGACGACGTCTTTCTAAAGCATCTTCTACTTCTTCTTCCGTTACTTCGCGGTCGAATTTTGTCACTTCTAAGTCTTTATATTGACCAAGTTTCACTTCTGGTTTTAATGAGACTTCTACTACAACTTCCCATTCTTTTCCAGATTCCCAGTCAATATCTTTAATCGATGGCTGGCCTACGATATCTGCGTCGACTTCTTCTAAAGCTTCAGCATAAGCCGTTGGGAAAATATCATTTAAAGTGTCTTCGTATAGAGCTTCTTCCCCAAACATTTGGTTAAAGATTTTACGAGGTACGCGTCCTTTTCTAAATCCTGGAACATTTAAAGAACCTTTAACTGAATTAAATGTTTTATCTAAACCTTTTTCAACTGTATCACGGTCGATTGTGAAAGTTACTTCACCTGTACTGTCGCCCGTTTTTTCAAAATTTACTGTCATTATAACATTGCCTCCGATTTATTCATTATTCATTTTATTCAAAATTTGTCGTTTCCCGACTTTACATACTTTATTAGAATACTATATTTTCAGCCGTTTGTAAATGGAATTCCTCATTTTCCTTTTCAACTTCCCTCTGGATTTCTCTGGGCGATTTGATTTAAATAGTCTAACCATTTATTCATGTCTTCTTCTTGACTTGTTAAGTGTTCCTCTGTTTCTTCCCAGGAGGTGGATAAGTCAAAAGCACCCAAGTAACGGTCCACCCAATAATCTGCATCCGTGATCACTTCTTCAACAAAAGGATAGAGAAGCAATAAATCACTGAGAATCTCTGTATAAATGGCCTCAATATAACTCGGGTTCTTCTCAAGTTTTTGTTCGAGGAGGTTCAGCACTTGCTTCAGTATACTTAACTGATCAAACGACTTTAACTGTTTAGGCACAATTTTCCGCGGACCATCCAGCCAATGAAAAGTGTATTCATTTGGGTCCTCTTTTTCAATTAACAACTCAAGAAAAGCTTTTTGAGTAATGGGCGGCAAGTCCGGCCGGATCAAAAGAACAGAAGCTGCTTCTTGTAATTCTTGTAACGTTAGTATTCGTGCCTTTTGTACAATTTCAGTTTGTTCAAGAGCAGAATAAGACGTCAGCTGCTGTAAATCCTTTATCGTCTCTTTTCGCTGTATTTCTACTTGCCTTTGTACACTCTCCCGTTCTGACATTAGTTCTTGATCCACGTTTTTCCATTCCATGTAATGAGGGGAAGTTGGATCTGAGAGATAATTTTGGATCAGTACTTCTGCTTCTAAAAATAAGTGATTTTTTATTAAAAGCGACGTGTAAAAGACAGCCCGGCTTTCTTCTTGCATATAATATTCTTTTTTATCTTGAGCAATTTCCAAAGCTTCTTCTGCTCTGCCCAACCTGTACAAAACAAGGGTGTACAAATGATTGACATTTGTTTCTTGTTCTGTCTCGTAAATCTTTTCAAGATAATGAAGCGCTTGTTCAAATTCTTGCTCCGCAATGTGATTCGTTGCTTTTTCAAAATACACTTGATTGTTATGCGGAAAATCGATTCTATCACCCAATTTATGTCACCCAATTTCATTATTTTTCAAAAAAAGACCGGCACAGCTTAAAAAACGAGCCGCGCCAGGTCCATTGAGATTATTTATTCTTCGTCTTCTCCATCATCTTCAAGCATATGTTCGCTCATATCAAACTTTTTCAAAAAGGCATCGATATCTTTAAAGTTTACAACGGTCTTCTCTTCCATTAAATCATATAAATGCTTTGGAGAATTATCCCAGTCTATCCGGACGATTGCACTATTAGTCAGGAGCTTCTCAATAGTTCCTTCCATATGTTCACCACGGAAAGTAAACGCAATATCTTCGCCCACTTCTGGTCGTATTTTTTCTTTGATCGCATCGATAATTTCTACTGCTTCTTTATAAGGCAAATCAAGTAAATTGGCTATTCTTGAATTGCTAGCCCCTTTACGAAGTTCTGTTTCTACTAGCTGTTGTGTTTCTTCTGTTATTTTTACATCTGCCACTATAATCAACCTCTCATCTATTCATCAATCATCTTCCATTATAACAAAAACCTGAACAGTTTACGATCATCCAGCTTAGTTTTTTCCATTCTCATGCAAGTCGACTGCTTTAAACCCTACTTTTTTCAAGGTTTCGCTCAATTGCAGCAATTCCTCATCGCTTAAATCACTATACAAATCACTAATGATGTCAGTATGCTGAGGGAAGATATCTTCCATTAAATCTTGACCTTGACGCGTCAAAGAAACTAGCGTAACTCTTCGGTCCTGCTCATTGACTTTCCGTTCGACAAGATCTTTTTTCTCTAACTGATCGATGACATACGTAATACTGCTTGAGGCAAGCAATACTTTATTTCCAATAATCTGAATCGGCTGCTCGCCTTTACTGTACAAAACTTCCATTACTGTAAATTCGGTCGGATTCAACCCATAAGATTGCATGTCTTTCTTTAGCATATTCGACACACTGCCAGAAGCACGAAGAAAAATGGTCAGTGCTCTTAAAGCTGCTTGTTCTCTATCCATAGTTTCATTCCAT
>CAZKSU010000127.1:0-5222 GCA_964555455.1 uncultured Carnobacteriaceae bacterium | reverse complement strand
ATTACTGTTTCTAAAATTACACCTTGTTGCTCTGCCATAAACAATCCCCTTTTTCTTATAAAATTATAATTCCTTTTAATCTTCGATCAAATCAAGTGCCGTTTGCAGAACTTTTTCGCCATTCACCATACCATAGTCCTGCATGTTAATAATGCCCACTGGTATGTTTTTACCTTCAACTTTTCTCTCAAATTGTGATTTCATAAACCGAACCTGCGGACCGAGCAGCATGACATCGATATCTTTTTCAGCTAGAGCCCCATCTGCTTCGTTTGCCGAATTCGCAAAAATTTCCGCTTCAATTCCCTTTTCTTTAGCTGCTTTTTTCATTTTTGAAACCAATAGAGATGTACTCAAACCAGCAGCACAGATTAACATGATTTTTTTATCTGCCATCTATTTCTACCTCCAGTTTTGACTCTAATCTATACACATTTACAGTTAACTTTTTTGTGAACGATTACACCTTTTCTTCTCATCAATTATACGTCTCTAAACTCGGAATGTCTAGCAATACTCATATAGCAACGCTTTAGTTGTGCGTTTTCCAGCTATTCAAAGATGACCGTTACGATCTCCGGCCGATTATTGATGCGGAAGGGAAACGTTGAATTCCCTACTCCTCGTGAAACAATCAGACGGCTATGGGGATATTGCGCTTTTGAAAAAAGCCCAAAGTCATAAGCTGGATTGGTTCCCTGACCTGGTGAATATAACCCTCCAACTAGCGGCAAAATCACTTGCCCGCCATGCGTATGTCCAGATAAAATTAAATCCGGCCGTTTATCCTCATTGGCTAGATACTGTTCAAAAAAATGAGGGAAATGGGCCAATAGAAGTTTAGGTTCTTTTTTACTGTCTTTTGGCAGCTGTATTGTTGCTAAAGCATCGTCACGGCTGGCAAGCGTACTCTCGTATTCTGAAAGTCCCATCAGCCAAAAACCTGCCCCTGGTTCTCCAAAGGATAACCATTTCGCTTCATTTTTTAACACGGTCACTCCGGCCAGTTGAAGAACGCCAGTTAATTCTTTTGCGCGCGAACTATTCATGTCATGGTTGCCGAACACGACGTAGGTAGGCGCTACTTTGCCTAACTGTAAAAATAAATCTTTCGCATGTTCAAGGACAGCATCCCCTTCTGTAACATGCACCAGGTCTCCGCCGAATAAGATAATATCTGGATGCAACTCTTCAATTTGAATCACCAAACGATCAATAAATGTGTGGGGGGTATTGTTCCGAAAATGTGTGTCGGATAAAAAAACAACCTTCTTCCCCTTCATCGAAGGATGCATCCGCGGAACCGCTAGCTTATATGTAGACAGAGAAAGTAAATTGTTTTGATAGTACAAATAAAAAATTGCGAATAATAAAATGCCTAAAATCAGCCAAACGTACAACCTGTTCACCTCTTCGTAAAGTATATAAATTCATTATATCACGAAAACAATCGGCAAAAGAATAAAACACAAAAGAACCTTTACCCATAAAGTAAAAGTTCTTTTGTGTTAAAAAATCATCAATGAGTCCATTAAAATTCTGGCAAAATATAAGTTTCTGGCTTTTCTTTTATCGTTGAAATAGCTACACCGCCGACACCGATATGGGCAGCCAACACGGCACCGAATTCATAAATCATTGTTCGGGCTTGCGGCAGCTCTTTTTTAACAATCTCTTCTACTCTTTTCGCATTCTCTTCTTCGCCAACATGGCTGATGAAAATCAGCTGGTCATCGTAAGGGGTTGATTCTTCTTTGATATGTTTGACTAAACGGCTATAAACCCGTTTATTTCCGCGAACCATTCCACTAGAATATAATTCTTCGTCGTTCACTGTCAAAATAGGCTTGACATTCAATGCTGACCCCACAAAACCAGCCGTTTTTGAGAGGCGTCCCCCTTGAACCAACCAGTTTAAATTGTCTACAGTCAAATAGATCAACATGTGATCCGCATTCCACTGAGCCTGCTCAACCACATCTTCAAAATCATAGCCGGCTTCTATCATCTCGACCGCTTGAAGAGCAATTAAGGTTTCAGCCATTGACGCACTACGGCTGTCAATAATCTCCGCCTTAAAGTCAGGATACTCTTCCTTATATTCATCCACGACACTCTTGATGACCTGGTAAGTTCCAGAAAGGTTTTTCCAAATTGTCACGAAAATAACATCGTTGCCTTCTTTGCGGTTTTTTTCTAAAATTTTATAAACCTGCCCTGGCGAAGGCTGTGAAGTGGAAGGCATTTTTCCTGCTTTCATCGCCTCATGTAATTCATCTAATGTGATCTCTTCTCGATCAATATAGGCCTCATCTTCGATGATAATGCTCAATGGTAAAAAGTCAATGTCATACTTATCTTTAAACCATTTGTTTTGATCCATTCCCGAATCAACAATTACTTTAATCATACGTTTCTCTCCTCTGATAACTGTTATAAAGATATTAAACAGCAGCAGGATGCTCCGTTTGCTGCTGTTAAGCTTCAATCCAGTTGATTTCGATGATTTCAACTTCGGCTTGAATGTCGATATGATTAATCACCGTCTGCAGGACAGATTCGGCCTGTTTCATTTGATTAGATACCACTCCAAAACCTAATGTCGCTCGATCCAGACTATCCAAGTCAGCCACCTCAGCCGCACTAATTTTATATCGGCTCCGTACATGATCTATAATGCTTTTCAAAATTCTTCTTTTTTCCTTTAATGAATCGACAGCATATAAATGCAAAACAACTTCAATTCCGACTAAAACCATCTCAATCTCCTGTCTTTTCTTTTAATTGATGTCGAACTGTTCAAAAACTGTTTCATAAATCTTTTTGATTGTGTCATCGAAAACAACGAAAAAGACTTCTTCAATATGCTGCATCTTCGGTAGCTTTTCCAAAACTGCAGCGACTGCTATTTCCGTTGCTTCTTGAACCGGATAACCATAAACGCCGGTACTGATTGCGGAAAACGCAATGGTTTTTAACTGGTAAGACTCTGCTAAGTCCAATGAATTCTCGTAACAAGCTCTCAGCAATTCTGCTTCGTTTTTCTTGCCATCACGGTAAATCGGGCCAACCGCATGAATGACATAAGTCGCCGGTAAGTTGAAACCCTCTGTAATTTTTGCTTCCCCTGTTTTCGCTCCGCCCAACTTTTTTGTGGCTTCTAACAATTGCGGGCCCGCTGCTTTGTGGATGGCTCCGTCGACTCCCCCGCCGCCAAGCAGCGAGCGGTTAGCCGCATTCACAATAACATCCACAGCCAATGTAGTAATGTCCGCTTGTACAATATGCGTTTTTTTCCCCAATGATTTCACCCCACGTTGTTTCGTCATTTACTCGTTATCTAAATAGTCTCCAATTTTCTCGACAAGTAAATCTGAGCTGTTTAAGATTTCCCCTCTTAATTTAACGAGTCCGACTGTATACAAGTTCACATAGGAAAACTGCGATTCAGCAATTTTATCTAAAGCGGCGATTTTCTCTTGGTTTCCATGCGTGCCTTGGCGAGTATCCGTATACAAGCCAAGAATTGGACGATCCAATGAGTAAAAGTAACCTAATTCTGCAGAAAGTCCACTGTCTGGTGTTACCCCATCTAAGACAGCAATCAATAAATCCGCTTTTTCTAAATATTCATTATCGCCTTGCGCAATCGCTAAAGAATCCGCAAAGCCTGATTTGTCATTAATGGATGCATTTTCCTGCGGCAAGTAAACTTCTACCTTATCTCCATAAGCTTTTCTGATTTTATCCACCACATAGGCATTGTACATTTGTTCCATTTCATTAAATAAAGGTGATCCAAAGTAAATTTTAAACGACATATTATCTCTCCTATTTTTTTCATCCTTCTTATTCTACTATAAACTGGGAGAAAACTGTACCGATTTTTGGAACCCGCTCGAATTTCTCCACCACATTGGCTGTATATGGTATAATTAGGATGTAAATTAACTAAGAGATAAAGGAGTTGGTTAGGATGTTGACCAAGCGTTATAAGTGGCTTGTCGTTGTTCTCTTGTCGTTTATATTAAGCGGCTGCGGGCTTTCTGACAGTGCAGAAGAAGGGCCCATGTTTGAAGGTCCAGAACAAGTTGAAGAACCAGCCGTACAGGAAAATGAGACAGCGGATGAGGATGAGACAGACACAGAGGTGGATGTCGATACCGAGGAAGATGTTGCGGAAGAGGAAGTCAACCAAGACTTAGAAGCATGGATACCAAGACTTGAGAATGTATTCTACTCATATGAAGGCGAGGGCAATGAATTTGCCAGCTACACCAAATATCCACAATTTAACCAAGACAATTATTATCAAGTCGCTACTGCCAACCCTGGCACGACATTAGCCGAAGTCTTTGAATACCGCGAAGATTCGGTTGTTCGAACCTTTAGAATGGGTGAGGTCTACTACCGAGATAACTTCACGACTATAGGAACAGCAGGTGACGGTTCCCCAGAAGAAGTGGTGCTGCAACTGCCGATTGAAGTAGGCACGAGCTGGTCTGGTGCAGAATCTGAATATGAAATCACTGCTGTTAACCATGAAGTCGAAGTCCCTGCCGGAACCTTTAACACGATTGAAGTTTCAAACACTTATGAAGACTCGGTGACGCGGCGCTACTATGCAGAAGATGTCGGTTTAGTGCTCGAAGTGACTGAATTAGAAGACTCAGAAGTTTCTTCAAGTTTAGAAGCAGTTGAGGAAGACGTGCCGGAGGTTATTCCATTTACGGTCTACGTTCCGGACGAGCAAGCTTTGGGCATGGACACAGTTGAGGCTCAATTGAAATTGTATACAAACGACCCTGCGCGCTTAACCATCCGAAAATTACTTTCTGGCGAAGTGGAAGGCTATGAAGATCTAGCTATTCTGCCGGAAGGCACACAGATTAACTATCTGTTTAAAAACGATAACGGTATAGTTGAAGTGGACGTTTCCAGTGAGTTTGTTAAAAATATGAATGCGGGTTCTACAGGTGAATTATTCTTTGTCTATAACTTGGTCAATACGTTAATTGATTATTATGGAGCAGAGGAAGTCTTGTTAACTGTAGACGGAAAACCTTATGAAGGTCCGCATATGGTCTTGCAAAAAGGGGAAACCCTCAAATTCAATCACGACATGGTCAATGAACAAGAATAAAACACAAAAAGAAGCGATTTGCATAAGCAGATCGCTTCTTTTTTAATGTTTTTTATCTCTATTTAATCAGTTCATAAAT
>CAZKSU010000126.1:0-5265 GCA_964555455.1 uncultured Carnobacteriaceae bacterium | reverse complement strand
GAAAACGGTAGCAAAGCCATAAAGTTTATGGTATCTTAAAGGTAAGTCATCAGACGACTTTTTACTTATTTTATGTAAGGGTTGTCTAAAACAAGGAGGAAATCTCAAATGGCAAATGTATTAGATACAATGACCGATAATTATATCTTCGCAGTGATCCGAGGAAAAACAGCCGAAGATGGATACAACATTGCGAAAGCATCTGTTGAAGGCGGAATTAAGAACTTAGAATTAACCTTTAGTACACCAAATGCCGCTCAAGTAATCAAAGACTTAGTGGAAGAGTACAAAGACGACGATTCAGTGGTCGTTGGTGCTGGAACAGTTATGACGCTTGAACTAGCAAAAGAAGCACACGAAGCAGGTGCAGAATTCTTAGTTAGTCCGCACTTTTCACCAGAAATTGCTGAATTTGCTCGTGAAGTAGATACTTACTACATGCCAGGTTGTGGAACGGTTACTGAAGTAGTCAATGCAATGAACGCAGGCTGCGAAATCATTAAAGTGTTCCCAGGCGGAATTTTAGGCTCAGGATTCATTAAAGATGTTCACGGACCAATCCCAGAAGCTAAATTGATGCCATCCGGCGGTGTATCGTTAGACAACATTGCAGAATGGAAAGCAAATGGTGCAGTTTCCGTAGGTGTTGGAAGCGCGTTAAGCCGAGATGTGGCAGAAAAAGGTTACGAGAGTGTAACAGAAAACGCGAAAGAATTTGTAGCGAAATTACAAGCTTAAAAGATTTAGAAGAGGAGTAATTACATGACTTTTAATGACGATAACTTCATGCTTCAAGGTGAAGCAGCGAAGAAGCTTTACGAAATAGCAAAAGATCAGCCTATTTTCGACTACCACTGTCATTTAGATCCGCAAGAGATTTATGAAGACAAACCATATGACAACATTGTTGACCTATGGCTAGGCGGAGACCACTACAAATGGCGCTTAATGCGTGCGAATGGTGTAGCGGAAAAATATATTACAGGGGATGCGTCAAACGAAGAGAAATTCCAAAAATGGGCAGAAACTGTAAGCGTTGCGTTTGGTAATGCTTTGTATCACTGGAGTCACTTAGAAATGCGCGATGTTTTTGGAATTGAAGAAGTCATTACCAAAGACAACTGGAAAAAACTCTATGATCAGATGAATGAATTCATCCAAGAGAATGAATTAAGCCCGCGTGACTTAATCAAGAAATCAAACGTGAAATACATCGGAACAACAGACCACCCGTTAGATGATTTAGAGTGGCACAAAAAAATCAAAGAAGACGATTCTTTTGATACAGTGGTTGCACCGACATTCCGTCCAGATGAAGCCTATGTCAGCCACGCCAACTTTGCAGGATTTGCTAAAGATTTGGCTGAAAAAACTGGCAAAGAAATCACAGACTATGCGTCATTTATGGAAGCGATGGCAGACCGTATCCAATACTTCGCTGAACATGGTGCACGCGCAAGTGACATCAGTTTAGATGGTATCGTGTATGATGAAACAGATGAAGCGACTTTAGATGAGATTTTCAACAAAGCAGTAAACGGTGAAGAGTTGACAAACGAAGAAGTTGTTCAATGGCAAACAGAAGTGTTCGTTGAGTTAGCGCGTCTATATAAAGAAAACAACTTTGTTACGCTTGTTCACTTTGGTGCAGTTAGAAACAACAACACACCTTACTCTGAAAAACTTGGCCCAGATAGCGGATTTGACTCAATGGGTGACCAAACGGATTTTGCGAATGGTTTAAACGCTGTTCTTGACCGTTTAGCTCGTGAAGACAACTTGCCGAAAATGGTATGGTTCAACTTAAACCCAGCATACAACACCGTTCTTGCGAACACATTGGCCAATTACCAGGCGAATGATGAAGGCATTGCTGGAAAAATCCAATTTGGTGCAGGCTGGTGGTTCAACGATACGAAACTAGGTATGATTGACCAAATGAACGTTTATGCTGACCAAGGGATTTTAGCGCACTTTATCGGTATGCTGACAGACTCAAGAAGCTTCCTATCCTTCCAGCGTCATGACTACTTCCGTCGTATTTTAGCTTCATATATCGGAAAATGGGTAGATGACGAAGAGATTCCAAATGACGAAGCTTTGCTGCGTCCATTAATCGAAGGCATTTCCTATGAGAATGCAGTAAACTATTTTAATTAAGCAACAAAATTTAAAAAAGAATATATTTTAAAGGAGAACTAATATTATGTATATGACTTTTAGATGGTACGGTGAAGATGACCCAGTTACACTGGAGAACATCCGCCAAATCCCAACAATGCGCGGTATTGTTTCGGCAATTTACGACATCCCAGTAGGTGAAGTATGGCCACGCGAACGAATCCAAAAATTGAAACAACAAGTTGAGGATGCAGGATTAGAATTATCTGTTATCGAATCTGTTCCAGTATCTGAAGACATTAAACTCGGTCTAGACACTCGTGACCAGCTAATTGAAAACTATGCGCAAACTATTCGTAACTTAGGTGCAGAAGGTGTAGAAATTGTATGTTATAACTTCATGCCAGTATTTGACTGGACACGTTCTGACTTAGCGTATGAACTAGAAGATGGATCAAACGCTTTAATCTTCGATGAAGAAGAAGTGAAGAAAATGGATCCACGTACACTTTCATTACCAGGCTGGGACGAAAGTTACACGTCTGAAGAAATGAACGAAATCATGGATATGTACGAAGATGTATCAAAAGAAGATCTATGGGATAACTTGAAATACTTTATCGAAAAAATCATTCCAGTAGCTGAAGAAGCTGGCGTGAAGATGGCTATCCACCCGGATGACCCTCCTTACTCAATCTTTGGTTTACCAAGAATTATTACAGACAGAGATGCAGTTGAGCGTTTCTTAGATTTATATGACAGTCCAAATAACGGAGTTACTCTATGTGTTGGATCCTATGCGTCAGATCCTAAGAACGATACAATTGAAATCTTACGTTACGCTTTAGAACGTGACCGTGTAAACTTCATGCACACACGTAACATTAAGCTAACTGGTGAAGGACGCTCGTTTGAAGAGTCAGCTCACCCGTCTGAGTACGGTTCGATTGACATGTACGAAGTTATGAAGGCTCTAAGCGACTACGACTGGAATGGACCGCTACGTCCTGACCATGGCCGTATGGTTTGGGGAGAAACTGGTCGACCAGGATACGGTTTATATGACCGTGCTTTAGGAGCAACTTACCTATCTGGACTATGGGAAGCTGTTCGTAAAGAAAATAATAAAGAGTACATCGAAAAATAAGTTCTCGAGAAATAATTTAATAAGTTAAAACAAGGTCGCTTGTTTACAAGCGACCGCTGTTTTATGCTTAAAAGGTTTTAAACAAAGCGTAAAAAAGAGTAATGGTAAAGAGAGAAATTGAATTCACAGATAAAGTCGTTGTTGTTACAGGTACGGGCGGCATCATCTGCGGGAAGTTAGCAGAGGAATCCGCGCAAACGCAATCGCTCTAAGTTCTTAGTTATACACCAAAACCGTGATTGAATGTTTAATGAAGACGGCACACCAGAAGAGCGTGGGAAGAAACTCCTTAACGGTCACCGATGAACCGATTGGGTGAACCTGAAGAATTAGCAAGTTTCGTAAAAGGTGTTGTCTTGCCAATTGATTGTGAATTCAACGCGTTTTCAGGTGTTTAGTAAAAACATAATAAATTTTAGTTTCAGGAGGAAATACAATGTCAAGTAACGAAGGAGTTACTATCGATCAATCCCCAGTGAAGGATAATAAGCCTCCATTCGGGATGAGAGATAAAATAGGCTATATGTCGGGAGATTTAGCAAATAACATTACATTCCAATTTGCAAGTCTCTTCTTAATGGTGTTTTACACCGAAATTTGGGGAATTAACCCAGCAATTGTTGGTACGCTATTTGCTGTTTCACGAATTGTTGATGCCTTTACAGACGTGACTATGGGAGTCATTGTCGATAAAGTACCTGCCAGAGAGGACGGAAAATTCCGGCCGTGGATTAAATGGGTGATGGGGCCGATAGCTATCGCCAGTTTCTTAATGTATCAAACAGGACTAGCGGATGCTTCCATGACCGTGAAAATTGTATATATGTATGTTACTTATATTCTGTGGGGCAGTTTCACTTATACCGCGATAAATATCCCTTACGGCTCAATGGCTTCAGCTCTTACGTCGAGTCCAAATGAGCGTACGGAATTATCGATCTGGCGTACACGAGGACAAGTATTAGGCCAAATGATTGTTGGTGTTATTACACCTTTACTGATTTTTACAGATGGAAGTAATGTTAGACAAGATTCTACCTTTACATGGGTAGCTGGAGTGTTTTCACTCTTAACCCTGTTTTTCTATTACTTGACGTATAAATTAACGACCGAACGTGTCGAAATTAATGCAGTTGGAAACGAAGAACTAGATGGCGGTATAAGTGGTTTTGTACGTAAAATGATGAGCTTACTTACCCAAAAATCATTGCTTTCTATTACAGGCAGCTCAATCTTTTTACTGATGACAATGATTTTAATGAGTTCGATGTATAATTATCTATTCCCTCATTATTATAACTATGCGAATGCAATTTCAATTATTAACTTTATCAACCCATTTGTTATCTTCTTTATCGTATCGCCGATCGCTTCTAAATTAGGCCAGCAATATGGTAAAAAAGAAACAGCTGTTGGCGGGCTATTGTTTGGAGCTATTATCTTCTTTGCGATATACTTTATTGAACCGCAGAACGTTTTTGTATTTATTGCATTAGCTTCAGTGGCTTTCGCGGGACTAGGAATCTTCAATGCCCTAGTATGGGCTATGGTTACCGATGTCATCGACGATATTGAAGTAAAAACACACTCGCGTGATGACGGGACAGTTTATGCTATTAACTCTTTTGCTCGTAAAGTAGGTCAAGCGATTGCTGGTTTAGTTGCTGGATTGGCGTTAGCTTACACAGGTTATCAAACAGGTGTAGGTGAAGAAGTCATTACACAGTCAGCTGAAACTATTTCAGGGATCTTTACGATTACAACATTAGGACCAGCTGTAGGTTATCTAATCACGGCTCTCTTCGTGATGTTCTTATATCCATTAAACAAAGAGAATACGCTTGAAAATCAGCGAATCCTAGATGAGCGCAGAAGAAGCAATGTGGATAAATAATTAAGAAGTAATAATTATAGGGGGTATAGACTATATGACTGAATATATTTTTGCAGTCGATTCAGATGGCTGTGCAATGGACACAATGACTTACAAACATGAA
>CAZKSU010000125.1:1884-5412 GCA_964555455.1 uncultured Carnobacteriaceae bacterium | reverse complement strand
AGACTACAGGATTTCTCTCTTTGATTTATATAAGTACAATTTTTAAAAATAAGAATCTTATCACTTGTGATATGGCTCATTCTTTACCATTGAATACAAATGTGACAAGCTTTTAAAATCATAGAGCGAACCCGTATCAGATTGTGCTGTGGTTTTACGAAAAAACCTCATCTATTTGTGGTATGGCTCATTTCGCATAATTTTAAACGCTCGGTAGATTTGCTCTACTAAGATCAGCCGCATAAGCTGATGAGGATAAGTCATTTTCCCGAAGGAGATTTTCAAATTTGTCTTTTGCAGCACTTCTTGGCTTAATCCGTGAGAGCCGCCGATGATAAAAGCGATCTGATTGCTGCCATAGGTCATTGCTTCACTGACTTCTTTAGAAAAAGCCTCTGAAGTCAGTGCTTTTCCTTTTAAATCCAACGCAATGACATGGGCGCGTTCAGGAAGTTTATCTAAGATTCGCTGCCCCTCTACTTCTTTGATTTTTAAGATATCCGCGTCACTTACTGCATTTGGTTCCGGCTCATCCGCAACCTCGATAATTTTAACGGATGCATAAGCTTTCATGCGCTTAACATATTCTGCAATCCCTGCTTTTAAATAGTTCTCTTTCAGTTTTCCTACACCAATAATCGTAATTTCCATAAAATCCTCCTCAATTGTGGACAAATCTAAAAATGGAGTTTTCAACATAGTTATCCACATGTCCACAGCTTTTTCAACCTCTTTTTCCGCTCATTCTCTTAATATCAAGCAAAGACAAGAGAGCCAAACGTGTGTTCAAAGCAAGTTATGCACAGGTTATCCACAGCTGTCGGCGGATGTTATACAAGTAACGTATCCTTGTGGTTAAGCCACTCTAATCTTCTTCTAATGTATAAATTCACTCGCGTTTCCGATAGTTTTTAAAAGATGTGCATAACTTTTTTTGACAAATCCTATTGTTATCCACTTTCCACAGAAGTTATCCACAGTTACATAAATTTTACCATAAATTATCCAATTATTTACAGGGGATAAAGAAAAACACGATATCCCTACAAATCAGATATCGTGTTGCTAATGCTTTCTATTGTTCTGCACCATTGGTCGTACTGGCTGGTTCCATTTCGACTTCTGCTGTTTGTAATTCACCAGCACGGTAAAATTCGACTTCTACCGTTTCTCCGACTGCTGTCGTGTAAAGCACTTGACGTAAAGTCACACTGTTCGGAACCGGCTCGCCATCAAAGCTTATAATCACATCTGTCGGCTCTAAACCGGCATTTGCAGCTGGGCTGTTATTTGCAACACGTGTGATTACAACACCTTCTGTCACGTCTTCAGGAAGCTCTAGCTCTTGCGCCCGCTGTGTTGGGGAGACAAACGCTAAGTCTGCCATAGTAATCCCTAGATACGGGCGAATGACTTCTCCATTCTGTTCCAGCTGGTTAATGACATTGACCGCTTCATTGCTTGGAATCGCAAAGCCCATTCCTTCAATAGTCGCTGAAGAGATTTTCATCGAGTTGATTCCAACGACCTGTCCGGCAATATTGATCAGCGGACCGCCTGAATTCCCTGGGTTAATCGCTGCATCCGTTTGAATAGCTGTCATTTCCCAATCAGGTTCACCATCATTATTGATATCGACCGGCACAGTACGGTTCACACCAGAAATAATCCCAGAAGTCACGGATGAGGCGAATTCAGTGCCAAGCGGTGAACCAATCGCAATGGCTGGTTCCCCGACGGTTAAATTGTCTGAATTTCCAAACTCAAGCGCGGTGTCTACGTGTTCTGCATCAATGGAAAGGACCGCTAAGTCCGTCCAGACATCTGTTCCTTCCACCGTCGCCGGCACTCGTTCGCCATTGGCCAAGAGGATATCGACAGCATCTGAGCCTTCTACCACATGGTTGTTGGTAAAGATGTAGGCATAATCGTCTTCTATTTTATAGACGGCTCCGCTTCCCGAACCTGCCTGCAAGTATTCTTCCTCACTGGCTTGCCCGCCGTAAAAGCTGGCCCATGAACGGAAGTCATTTCGCTGAAGGTTAATGACCGACACGACAGCGGCTTCGCTCTGGTCTACGGCTTCTGTGATTCCGCTTGATACGTTCACTTCAATATTCGATACTTGTACTTCGTCTTGTGCCACTTGTTCCTGATTATCTGTCGGCTCCTCTGTCACTGGCTCTTCTGTGTCTGTTGCACAGCCCGCTAAAATAAGGGGGACCGCAGACAGGACAAAATATTTTTGAAGCTGCTTTAATGACATATCTACTTCCTTCTTTCTTTTGATAAAAAACTTTTCGCTAGATGGTCTTCTCTTATTTATTGTCCCATCATCCTATGAAAGTTTCTTGAAAAAATTCTGATTTTCTGGTTTATTTTACCATCAATTCGTTCAAAAAGCAGTTTAAAGGCATTTTCCAGCGTACAACCCGAAGCAGCCCATCTAAAAAAGCTAGCTCTCTAGAGAGAACCAGCTTTTTTGAAGGATTAACTTATAAAGCAAATAACGGCTGTGCTTCGTCCGGATCCGTTTCGTAGAGATAAAACTGGTGGTTGACCCCTTTATCTTTCCTCTGCAGGACTTCTTCCACCGTGTCATAAGCAATCTCTTTCATGTTATTTTCGCGGCTCAAATGCCCCAGGTAGATTCTGCGGGTCTTGTCGCCAATCATATCCGCCATAGCCAAAGCGCCGTCTTCATTGGACAAGTGCCCTTTATCGCCTAGAATACGCTGTTTCAACGGCCACGGGTATTTCCCCATTCGAAGCATCGAAATGTCGTGGTTGCTTTCAATCAAATAGGCATCCGCATTGCTCAAAGCATCGCGCATCCGGTCACTCACATAGCCTGTATCCGTTAAAATAACAAAGCGTTTGTTATTTTTTTGGAAGGTATAAAATTGCGGGTCAATGGCATCATGTGAAATTCCAAAACTCATAATATCAATATTGCCGATGGTTTTTAATTCTTCCACATCAAAATGGAATTTATGCTCAGGCTTGATTTTACCTAGCTTAGGTTCCATGGCTTGCCATGTTTTTTCATTCGCATAAATATCTAAATTGTACTTCCGTGACATCACGCCGACCCCATGAATATGGTCCGAGTGCTCATGACTCACTAAAATGGCGTCCAATTCTTTTGGGTCGCGGCCGATTTGCCGAAGTAAACCTTCCGTCTTTTTACCGGTCAGTCCACAGTCAACGAGTAGTTTTGTCGTATCCGATTCGACATAAATAGAATTTCCTGAGCTTCCGCTGGCTAAAATACTAATCTTTAAATCGTCAGTTTCTAAATGGTTTGTTTTCTCATATAATACACTCACTTATAAAATCCTTCCGCTAAGCCATTCTTTTCACTTTAAGAATTAGCATTTGTTTCGTTCTCCGGTGATTCATTTTCGTCTTTATCTTCTGTTTCATCTGTTGAATCGTCTTGCCTGTCTGAAGTTGCAGCAGGCTGCCTTATAATTGTACCATTAACTGCATCCACGCGAAAGGTCGTTCGTTCAGAAGAATACTCAA
>CAZKSU010000125.1:0-1784 GCA_964555455.1 uncultured Carnobacteriaceae bacterium | reverse complement strand
AATTGAATAGGATTCGAAGGGAAACTCTCATAATAAACGCCCTCTTCATCAAGCGACCCGTTAAGCGTTTCTGATTCTTCCAGCGCAGTTTCTAGCAATTCATGCGCATTGACTTGCAGCGAATAAACTTCTCGCTCATCCACCACGGTGCCTTCTAAATCAGGAAGAGTAATGTCTGAACCTTCTATACTTGAGATGATGTCTTCATCAGTGGGCTGCAAAGAAGTATCTTGAATATCGACTCGTCCGACAATACTGACGATCAGATACACATTTAACAGCCCAAAGGCTAAGATAAAAATATGGGCAATACGTTTAAAATCCATTACTATCTCCTTCCAAATTGTTAGGGAGCAAGTCAGCCAGAGACTGCCAGCGATCATTCATTTGGATATACCAAGTTGGATTAAAGTAAATAACCTGGCTGTCTTCGTCACTTTCTAACCATGAATAGCCAATTGAAATATTTTGAATTTCTTGAAGCGATCGTCCGGCCAGAGCAATCTGCAGCTGATTAATGAGCTCGGCACCAGAAACCAGAGTTTCAGCAGGCTCTCCCTGAATGGTTAGAGGGGTATTAATATATCGGATGGGCAGTTTTAAGTGCGTCACGCCGCTTTCAACCAACCCCACTTCTGATATAGCTTCATGGCCTAAGGGATCAAAAACGGGATACCCTTCAATTTCCCGATGGAATTCAACGATTTGCCTGTCCCGGTTATAGTTCGATAAGACGAAAGTATCGGACCAATTTTCAAATCGATTAATCTGTTCAAAACTTCTTTTGAAGCGAGTAGTCGGCTCTAGTTCGCCCGTATCCGAAATCTGACGAAGATACGTCAAGGTGTTGTCATTTTGGTTAATGGTGACTTCTTTGGTTAAATCGATATAACGGATAATCCCGTTTTGTGAACGGCGGTCGACTTGAGAGGTATCAGGGAAAAAGTTTTCGATATACACTCCAATGGGGAATTGATCAATAACAAAACTTCGGTAAGGAAGTTCAGGTGCTTCATAGGGAAGATAAGCAATATTCTCATCGAGCACTAGAGAAAAAGCGCCATGATAATCTAAGTTTTCTCTATTTAAGAAAGGATCGCTGTCAAACACGGCATCTTCTTCAAAAGAAGCTTCATACACCCATTCAGAGTCAGTATGGTAAAAATAAACGGTATCGGGTGCATCTAAATCGACAATGATACGGTTAAAGAAAAGGTTTCTGAAATCACTCGATAAGTTACTGAATTTTTGTTCCAAAAGACCAATAGGCTGTTCTTCATTATAGACAAATTCCAGCCAGCGGCCGACCTGCAGCTGATTGGCGTATTCTTGCAGAGTCCATATCGAAGACCGTTCAATTTCTTCGAGTGTTTGAGTGGCATACATGTCTCGCAGTAAATGTCTTAAAGGATAAGAGACCGCATAGAGAATCTGGTTCTCTTCATCCGCGCCATGCAGCGCAATTCCTGTGGGCCGGAAAGCATCGCTCACCTCATGTGAGGTTTGAGCAACGCTAAAGCGGCCAGAACGCCCTGTAGCGGCCTCTTCTGCTCCAAGATTGCGGCCGGCTGTCCATAAAATGTAAGAGAGAACAAAACTGGCGATGACAAAAATGGTTAAGAGTATGTTTCTGAAGTAATCTCTTTTTAATCCCATCCCCATTCCTCCTCTTCAAATGGAACGTAAGGAAGCGCGATATAGAAGGTGGTTCCTTGCCGCTCGACACTTTCCGCCCAAATTTTTCCATCGTGCTGCTCGATAACCTCGCGGCTGATTGCAAGACC
>CAZKSU010000124.1:0-5448 GCA_964555455.1 uncultured Carnobacteriaceae bacterium | reverse complement strand
TCGCCATATTTTGTTCTGTTTGAATTAAAACCTGCTTACTCATTCAATTTCCCCCTAATATTCGTTCCTATTTTCTCTCCAAGGATAACACGTCTAATATTTCCTTTTTCATTAAACTTAAAGACAACCAATGGAATCTCATTGTCCATACTCAGAGATGAAGCCGTGGTGTCCATAACTTGTAAAGATTTGTTGATGACATCTAAATAAGTCAGCTCATCATATTTCGTAGCTGTTTTATCGATATTCGGATCCGATGAGTAGACGCCATCCACATTATTTTTCGCCATCATAATAACATCTGCTTTTATTTCTGCAGCTCTTAGGGCAGCAGTCGTATCTGTAGAGAAATACGGACTGCCTGTCCCGCCTGTAAAGATTACAACTCGTCCTTTTTCTAAATGACGAATTGCCCGGCGACGAATATATGGTTCCGCTACTTCGCTCATGTTAATCGCTGTTTGCACGCGCGTCGGTACCCCCAGGTTTTCTAACCCATCCTGGAGAGCTAGTCCGTTCATAACGGTAGCTAACATTCCAATGTAGTCAGCTTGTGCGCGATCCATTCCCATTACTTCACCCGTTTTGCCGCGCCAGATGTTTCCACCGCCTACAACAATTGCAAGCTCAACACCTAGATCATGTGCATCTTTAATTTCTTGAGCGATTACTTGAATTGTTTCAGGATCAATGCCGAATCCTTTATCTCCAGCAATTGCTTCACCACTAATTTTTAAAACAATTCTTTGATATATTGGCTCTGCCATCTTATGTCCTCCTTGATTCACAACTTAATATTAGCATAATTTTACTTATGCGTCACTTATTTATCAGGGTTTACTGATTTTGCTTATAAAAAAGACAGGAACGATAGACGTCCCTGTCTAAATCTTATCTTATAGGTTCATTTGGTTTCTAACTTCTTCAGCGAAGTCTTCTTCGCGTTTTTCAATTCCTTCGCCCACTTCGAAACGGACGAATAATTTAATAGAAGAACCATTGTCTTTTAGATATTCAGAAACGGATCTGTCGCCATCTTTAACAAATGGCTGGTCCACTAGTGAAATTTCACCTAGCCATTTATTTAGACGTCCTTCAACCATTTTCTCAACAATATGGTCAGGCTTTCCTTCGTTTCTTGCTTGTTCGGATAAGATATTTAATTCGTGCTCGCGTACTTCTTCTGGTACTTCGTCACGGTTTAAATATTGTGGGTTAAGAGCAGCTACGTGCATTGCAACATCTTTAGCTACTTCTTCATCTGCACCTTCAATTAATGTAAGGACTGAGATGCGTCCACCCATGTGCTCGTAAGCACCAAATGATTCATTCTCTTCTTTTTCGACCAATTCGAAACGACGAAGATTGATGTTTTCTCCAATTGTTGTAATTGCTGCTGTAATTGCCTCAGCAATTGTTTCACCAGATGCAAGTTTTACATTTTGCGCTTCTTCTACTGAAGCTGGTTTTTCATCAACAATCGCTTTAGCAATATCTTTTACAAGTTGCTGGAATTGTTCGTTTTTAGATACATAGTCTGTTTCACTGTTGACTTCAACAACAGCTGCTGTGTTTCCATCTACATGGATGTAAGATAGACCTTCAGCTGAGATACGATCTGCTTTTTTAGCTGCAGTTGCTACGCCTTTTTCACGTAAGATATCTACTGCTTTGTCCATATCGCCTTCTGCTGCGACTAATGCTTTTTTAGCGTCCATCATTCCAACGCCTGTTTTATCGCGAAGTTCTTTAACTTGTGCTGCTTTAATTTGTGCCAAGATGATTCCTCCTGTAAATTTCAAAATTTTTCATTTTTTTCATTTATTTCATTGAAATCATTAAGACCGTGAATTACTCATTGTCTCCTTCAACAGCTTCAACCATTTCTTCGATTGATTGTGACTTTTCGTCATCTGCTGCTTGTGACTCGCCTTGATTTCCTTCAACGTAAGCATCTGCCATCACTGAAGTGATCAATTTAATTGCACGAATTGCATCGTCGTTTGCTGGAATTACGTAGTCAATGTTATCTGGGTCTGTGTTCGTATCAACCATTGCGATAACTGGAATACCTAATTTGTTTGCTTCATTCACTGCAATATATTCTTTACGAGGGTCTACAACAAATAATACATCTGGAATACCAGGCATATCTTTGATTCCGCCAAGTGTGCGGTTTAATTTGTCTCTTTCTTTCATTAGTAAGCTTACTTCGTTTTTAGGTAGAACATCAAATGTCCCGTCTTCTTCCATAGCTTCTAATTCTTTCAAGTAGTCAATACGTTTACTGATTGTGTCCCAGTTCGTCATTGTTCCACCTAACCAGCGGTGGTTGATGTAGTGAACCCCTGCGCGTTCAGCTTCGTCTTTAATTGACTCATCTGCTTGTTTTTTCGTCCCTACAAATAGAACGTGACCATTGTTTGCTCCAACTTCACGAACAACTTCATACGCTTTTTCGATTGCGCGTACTGTTTGTTGCAGGTCAATAATGTAAATACCGTTTCTTTCTGTAAAGATGTATGGTTTCATTTTTGGGTTCCAACGACGTGTCTGGTGACCGAAATGAACACCTGATTCTAATAATTGTTTCATTGTTACAACTGCCATTTTAATTCCTCCATTTTTGTTTTATTTCTTCCTTAGACTTCTCACGCCCAAACAACCCCTGGCATCGGAGCAACAGTTGAGCAATCCATCTAAGTGAAAATTCGGCGCATTTGCACCGTTTAGTATTATAACGAAAAGCAAGGGACATTTCAAATAAAACTTGCACTTTCTTTAAAAGTAACGCATACTATTTTTATATTATGTTTGAGGTGAGAAATTTGTTTTATGGTTTTGTGATGATAATTTTGAAGACGTTATTGCTTATAATCAACGGGAGACCCAAAGTAACCGGTCAAGAAAATTTACCAGAGGATGAAAAGTTTGTCTTAGTTGCACCTCATAAATCAATTCTTGATCCAGTATATATAGCGATTGCAGCCTACCCTCATCGTTTTTCTTTTATGGCTAAAAAAGAACTCTTCGAAATCCCTGTATTAAACTGGATCATTAGAAAACTAAACGCCTTCCCCGTCGATCGGGACAAGCCCGGAGTCAGTGCGATTAAAACACCGGTGAATCATTTGAAAAATGATGAATTGAATGTAGTGATTTTCCCTACTGGCAGTCGGCATTCGACCGAATTGAAAGGCGGCGCTGTTACGATCGCCCGTTTAGGAAAAAGTAAAATTGTTCCAGCTATCTACTATGGGCCTTTAACGGTTAAGGATCTGTTTTTACGCAAAAAAACGTATGTCTCTTTCGGGAAACCTTTTGAAGTCAAGCGAAAAATCGAAGGCATCGAAGACGTGAATGTCTATTATTCAGAAAAAATACAAGAAAACTTTGATGCGATGCAAGAGCAATTAGAAAAATAGCAAAAAAAGACTATGAAAAATCCGAATGAACTGGATTTTCATAGTCTTTTTGTTTAATCGAATAAGCACTTATTCTGTTCCTTGAAAACCTAAATTTTGCAATTCGTACATTTCACTGTAACGGCCTCCGAGTTGAATCAATTCTTCGTGTGTTCCGCGTTCGACAATCTCTCCGGCTTCTAACACTAAAATCTGATCGGCATCGCGAATAGTAGACAACCGGTGAGCGATGGCGACAGTCGTCCGCCCCTCGCGCATACGATTCAAGCCCTCTTGAATCAAAATTTCCGTTTCTGTATCAATATTCGCAGTCGCTTCATCCAGGATTAAAATTTTCGGATCTTTCACGATTGTGCTTGCGAAAGAGAGAAGCTGTTTTTCACCACTCGAAAAGCCTGCACCGCGTTCAACCACTTTATGGTTGTACTTGTCCGGTAATTTTTCGATGAATCGGTCGGCTTGGACAAATTTTGCTGCTTCTATAATTTCCTTGTCCGAAATGGAATCGTCGAGCAAACGGATATTGTCTTTAATCGTACCATAGAACATGAAAGAATCCTGCAAGACCAAGCCAATTTCATCCCGCAGCTCACGCATTGGATAATCCCGAAGTGAATGTCCATCAATTAAGACTTCCCCTTCTTGGTATTCATAGAAACGCATCAATACGTTAATAATCGAAGATTTTCCGCTTCCGGTATGACCAACGAGTGCTACAGTTTCACCAGGATTCACAGTAAATGAAATGTTTTTCAAAACATCTGTTTCACCGTCATAAGAGAACGTGACGTTTTTGAACTCAATTTTTGCCTCTTCAATGGCTAGTTCGGGCTGTTCATTTTGCTCAGGTGTATATGTTTCGTCGTCCATCACTTTTAAAATACGCCCACTTGAAATAACCCCGTCCTGAAACAGACTTAAGTTATCCATCAATCTCGTTAATGGCTGGAACAATAAGCTGACATACGATGTAAAGGCATAAATAACCCCCACCTCGACAGGTCCTTGCAGAGCATCATAGCCAAACAATCCTAAAATAACGATAATCGCTAGGGTGTAAAACAAATTAACTACTGGGCTTAATAAAGTTGCATTTAGTTTTGTCATCGAGAAACGAGCATCGAAGTAAGAGGTATTCGTTTCTTCAAATTCATCAATCATTCGCTGTTCTTGCCGGAATTGCTGAATAATTGACATGCCATTGATTGACTCCGCTAACTGCGTATTCAGCATACTGTTTTTACTTTTCATTTCTGAATAAGTGCGTGAACTGTACACTTGATAAAATCGAGTGACTGCTAACAGCAAGGGCACAAAAATTAAGATCCACAGGGAAATTTGCCAATCGAGCAAAAGCATTGCGCCGAATGTTGTCAGCACACTTAAAGTACTTTGAATAATATTTAATAAAACGTTCCAAAAATCTTTTAAAGCTTCTGTATCATTCGTCACCCGGGTCACTACCCAGCCAGTCGACGTACTATCAAAAAACTTCATGCCTAGACTATGCACTTTTTCGAACAGCAAATTTCTCACATTTAAAACGGTTTTTTCAGAAGCCATATTGAAAAGATACAATTCAAAAAAGGTCGTCACTGCTCTCAGTAGGGTTACACTGAAATAAATACCCCCGAAGAGAATAGCCGTTCTTCTTGTAGCTGTTCCCGTCGCTAAGTGCTCATCAATAAATACTTGGATGACACGCGGCTGGATAGCATTTAATACGGCCAGTAGGATCACAAGGAGAATAGCTGCAGCGAATTGTTTGATGTATGGCCGTGTAAATTGGACAATGCGGCTTAAAATATGCATTTGTTCTTTAAAAGAAACGGCTCTTGATTTTTCTTCTGTCTTTAAATCGGCTGCCATATTATTCATCCTCCTCTAATAGCGGTAATTGTTCTTCTAATTGTTGTTTGTTATACATATCTTTGTACCAGCCATCCTTAGCAATTAATTCTGCATGAGTACCGCGTTCTACAATTTTTCCATCATCCAGTACGATTATTTCATCCGCATGCAT
>CAZKSU010000123.1:0-5454 GCA_964555455.1 uncultured Carnobacteriaceae bacterium | reverse complement strand
CGCTACTAAAAAAGGTGGTGGATCGACTCAAAACGGTCGTGATTCACACTCTAAACGTTTAGGAGCAAAAACTGGCGACGGACAAACAGTTACAGGTGGTTCAATTTTATACCGTCAACGCGGTACTAAAGTTCACCCAGGTCAAAATGTTGGTCGTGGTGGAGACGATACATTATTTGCTAAAATTGATGGGGTTGTTAAATTTGAGCGTCGTGGACGTGGCAAAAAACAAGTTTCTGTTTACCCAGTAGCAAATTAAATAAACAACAAATTAGATCACAGCTCGGTTTACACGGGATGTGGTCTTTTTTTAGTAGAAAGTACTTGTCGACATTTCGCGAATAAGTTATGATACTTGTGGTGCGAAAATCGATTGGATTGTATATAGAAAAGGTGTGAAAAATTGTGGGAACTTCTGCTATGGACTTGTTTCACACGTTAGATGAATCATCCAAAATTTTAGTAGATGCTTTGGAGCTTCCTTACTTGGAAGCGCTCATTCATTCCGCTGAAAATTTGATTGATCATGGGACTGTTTATAATGAGGACAATGTGCTTTCAAAAGAAACAGTCGAACAACTGGAAAAATTATATAAAGACATTCAATTAGAAGAGATTGAACCTGAGACCATTCGGCAAGGGATGCAGATTGCTCTGCTGCGCGGGATGAAAGAAGATTATATTCAGCCTAACCATCAAATGACGCCGGATTCTATCGGGTCGCTCATTGCTTATCTGATTGAAATTATTGCAGAACCAGAAGGTGACATTCAAATGACCGATTTGGCGGTTGGAACTGGGAATTTACTCTTAACCATTCACCATTTCTTAAAGCAAGCCCCGAATCGAGAAATCACGCTTTCAGGTGTGGATAATGACGAGTTGATGCTGTCGATTGCTTCGACCAACTCTACCATTCAGCGCACACCGATTAACTTACTTTATCAAGATGCGTTGATGAATCTGCTCTTGCAGCCTGCTGACATTATGGTTTCTGATCTGCCAATCGGCTACTACCCGTTGGAAGAACGGTTGACCGATTATCAAACAACCTTTAAGGGGAAAGATGTTCAGTCTTACAGTCACTTTTTATTGATTGAACAAGCGTTTAACTATCTGAAGGAAGATGGTTACGGCTTTTTCTTGCTGCCGAGTAATGTGTTTGATGATGAAAATGTCTCTGTTTTAGTCGATTATTTACAGGAAGTCGGCTACATGCAGGGTATCATCCAGCTTCCCCGTGAAATATTTGCAAACGAAGCTTCGCGGAAATCGGTGTTCGTTGTTCAGAAAAAAGGACCGAATGCGAAACAGATGGGTGATGTATTATTAAGTAATGCCCCGGATTTTAAAGACTTTGAAGCAATGAAGTCTTTCCTGGGTGAAATTGCAGAATGGAAAAAAGAAAACAAATAACTTTTGGAGGAATACAATTATGGCTAAAACAATGGCGATTAACGCTGGAAGCTCAAGTTTAAAATGGACACTTTATGAAATGCCTGCTGAAGAAACAATTGCTTCAGGAATTTTTGAAAGAATCGGATTAAACGATTCAATTTTTACGATTAAATACGGAGACGGCCAAAAATATGAAGATATCTTAGATGTCGATAATCACGAGATTGCAGTAGAACTTTTACTGGAAAAACTTGACGAGTTAGGTATTTTAGAAGATATTAACGACATTGAAGGAGTAGGTCACCGTGTTGTTGCTGGTGGGGAAATCTTTAGCGAATCGGCTTTGATTACGGATGAAGTGGTCGATCAAATTGAAAGCTTAAATGAGCTTGCGCCTTTACATAACCCGGCTAACGTCACAGGAATCCGAGCGTTCAAAAAAGTCCTGCCTGACATTACAAGTGTGGCTGTTTTTGACACTTCTTTCCACCAAACAATGCCAAAAGTCAATTACTTATACAGCTTGCCGTATGAGTACTACGAAGATTTCGATGCCCGTAAATACGGTGCACACGGAACAAGCCACCAGTACGTTGCAGAACGTGCCGCTGAAATGCTTGGACGTCCACTTGAAGAACTGAAAATCATCACTTTGCACTTAGGAAATGGTGCCTCCATTACAGCTGTTGAAAACGGCCAGTCAATTGACACGTCAATGGGCTTCACACCATTAGCAGGTGTAACAATGGGTACACGTACGGGTGATATCGATGCATCACTTATTCCATATTTGATGGAAAAACTTGAATTAACCGATGTTCAAGACATGATTGACATCTTTAACCACCAGTCTGGACTAAAAGGTATTTCAGGCGTTTCAAGTGATATGCGTGACTTGGAAGAAGCAGAAGCAAACGGCCATGAACGTGCAGAACTTGCGCTTCGTATTTTTGAAGACCGTGTACGCAACTACATTGGCCAATATATGGTTAAAATGGAAGGTGTAGACGCTATCGTCTTTACGGCGGGTATTGGTGAAAATGGACCTGAAACTCGTTCAAATATCATCAAAAACCTGGGCTTTATGGGGATTGAATTAGATGAAGAGCTAAATAATGTCCGTGGAGTAGAACGTGTGATTTCTACGGAAGATTCAGCCGCTAAAGTCTTGCTTATTCCTACAGACGAAGAATTAGTCATTGCGCGCGATGTAGAATACTTTAAAAACTTAGACAAATAATCCAACAGCGAATACAAAACCAACTCTGAAAAGGGTTGGTTTTTTTATTTGACCCGAACTCCTGACTCTTCATTTGAGAAGGACTTCTCCCAAAACCCAATAGACCAGTGATTGAGGCCCATGCAACAGAAGAAGCAAATCTTTAGTTTCGAACCATTTTCTTTGCTTTTGAATAGAAGTAAGCGTATCCTAGAAGTAACTATTTGAACCTTTTATTGGAGGAAAATATAGTGGAATTTTAGTACATTTCAAATTTTAGGAGAAAGAAGGAATGGAAATGAAAAAAAACAGATGGAAGAAGTTGTTGTTGTCGCTCTTTGCAGGGCTGGCAGCAATTGTTCTGCTAGCTTGTGGTAATACGCAGACGGATGAAAATTCACCGGAAGAAGGAACTGCAAGCGAAGGTGAAGTTGCTGAGATTGAATTTTGGTCTTTCTGGGGTTCAGGCCCAAGACGTGAGACGATTGAAGCTATTATTGAAGATTTTAATGCCTCACAAGATGAGATTAAAGTAACACACGTCTACCAGCCATGGGGAGATATTTGGACGAAATCTCTTGCTGCTGTAACTGCTGGTAATCCTCCCAATATTGTCGTCCAAGACATTAATACGGTCAGACAGCGTGCGAATGCAAATCAGGCGACCAATATTCAAGAGTACTTAGACGCGGAAGATGAGAATTTGGAAGAACGTTTCTATCCGCAGTTATGGGATACTGTTATCCATGAAGACGAAGCTTACGGGCTGCCGTTTAATACGGATACACAAGTGTTATTCTATAACAAAGATCTATTCGAAGAAGCTGGTTTAGACCCAGAACAGCCGCCGACAACTTGGGAAGAAATCGAGGAGTATGGTCGTGCGTTAGATATCCAAGACGGAGACAACTGGGAGCGATTTGGTTTCTATCCATTATGGAACTTGGGTGCGGATGTTTGGGCACTTAATGCGGATGGCGGAACAAGCTGGTTTGATGAAGAAGGAAATGTAACAATCAATACACCTGAAAAAGTGGATGCGCTGGAATGGATGCTAGAGCACCAAGAGTATTACGGACGAGACAATATCAATGCTTATGAAGCTGAGTTCGGTTCAGGGGTTACAGATCCATTCCTTTCGGGATTAATCGCGATGCGCGGTCAAAACATCAACTACTATACGAGCTTACGCGAGAATGCGCCAGAAGATTTCAACTTTGGAGTAGCTCCCCTGCCTGAATACGAAGAAGGAACAGGTCCTTGGTCATGGGGTGGAGGTTTCGTGCTGGAAATTCCTTACGGCGCTGAACATCCAGAAGCTTCTTTTGAATTTATGAAATATGCCACTTCAACTGAAGTCCAAGAACGTTTTGGCTTAAACAGTTTTGATATTATGGCGAATCAGGAAGCGAATGAGAACCTTGTAGAACACCCAGAATTAGATGAAGAGGGGCAAATGATCTACGAATTAGCACATAGTAATTTGGAACACACAATCATTACGCCAGTTCCGTTAACTGCTCCAGATTTTATCCCTCTAGTTAATGGACAAATAGATGAAGCTCTTCTAGGAGAGAAAACTGCTCAGGAAGCATTGGATGATGCTCAAGCTTCAGTGGAAAGTTTAGTGGAACAAAACCAACAGTAACTAACAGAATAGAGCGTTTCTAAAGAAGGGTGACAGACTAATTCGTCACCCTTTTTATTCTAAAAAATTTAAGAAAGTAGGTGGCTGAATGGCTTCTAGAGTGAGCAAACCGAGAAAAAAGAACTGGACAAAGAAAAAGAAAAAAGATGCGTTGTGGGGGCTGTTTTTTGTCTCTCCATTCATCATCGGTTTTGTCATATTTATGCTAGGACCCATGCTCTTTTCTTTTTATGGGAGTTTCACGAATTATAATTTAACGTCACGAATGGACTTCATCGGCTTAGACAATTTCCGAAGAATGTTCTTACAAGATGAGCTTTTTTGGACCTCTTTATATAATACCGCTTATTATGTAGTGTTTAGTGTCCCTTTGACGACAATCGGCAGTGTATTTTTAGCGATTCTGTTAAATCGCCGAATACGCGGAATCAGTATTTTCCGAACGATTTTCTACTTGCCAGCGATATTATCAGGGGTGGCTGTTTATGTGTTATGGATGCAGCTGCTGTCTCCATCTTCTGGGTTAGTGAATACTATCTTAGCCCTTGTTGGAATTGATGGACCGGCGTGGCTGTTTGATCCAAATTGGACAAAACCGGCCTTAATCCTTATGCGTCTATGGAGTGTCGGGGGATCGATGCTGCTTTATTTAGCAACCTTGCAAAATGTCCCAAGACAACTGTACGAGTCCGCTGAAATGGATGGTGCCAATACTTTCCAGCAATTTAGGAACATTACGATACCAATGATTACACCCATTATTTTTTATGATGTTGTGACGTCAACCATCGGGGCTTTCCAAATTTTCCAGGAAGCCTATGTTATGACGGAAAGCGGAACGGCTGGACCTGCAAACTCCTTACTTTTCTACAACTTCCATATGTGGAATAAAGCCTTTGTCGCTTTTGATATGGGGTATGCAATGGCTATGTCGATGATTCTCTTTATTATTGTATTGGTGTTAACATGGGTGAACTTAAAACTGGCGCCTAGATGGGTGCATTATAGTGGAGGTGGCAACTAATGAATCCAACGACACAGCAAGAAGCGGGACTGGATCAATCCAATCAGATCCCGACAGTGAAAGCAAATTTTTTCAAAAGCCAGGAGCAATCAAAGAAAGTAGGAAATATCTTTACGTATCTTCTGCTGATTCTGGTGAGTATCGTGTTAATGTTGCCGCTTGTGT
>CAZKSU010000122.1:0-5467 GCA_964555455.1 uncultured Carnobacteriaceae bacterium | reverse complement strand
ATTTCGTTTGGAACCCCAGCACGTGAAGCCATAAGTGGCGCACCTGTTTGTAAAACACCAAATAATAAAGCAGATAGCACGATACCGATTGGGTTTCCTAATCCTAATAAAGCAACCGCAATTCCGTTAAATCCTTCAGCAGGAAGAACACCAATAACGAAGATATTCCCAAAGGTACCTAGACCGTTGATGGCGCCACCTAAACCAGCAAGTCCCCCACTGATTAACATGGATAGGATAATCGTTCGTTTAGAACTCATACCCGCATACTCAGCAGCATCTGGGTTCATCCCTACCGCTTTAATCTCAAAACCAGTTGTCGTATAGCGCATAAAAATCGTATAGAGAATCACAACAGCTACAGCTATAAAGATACCGATATTTAAACGCGAATAATTTGTCAGTTCTGTTAACCAGCCTAGCGCTAAACTCGCATTTTCTGAAACTTTTTCTGTTCGACTGCTTGATCCGATCACAAAGTTCGTTAAATAATTTGAAATCTGCAAAATAGTGTGGTTCAACATGATTGTGACGATAACTTCACTTGTTCCGAAATAAGCCCGCAAGAATCCAGCAATCCCTGCATATAAAGCACCGGCAATTGTACCGATGAGTAAAGAAGCTGGGACTAAAACAAGTTTAGGCAAATCCCCAAACTGTAAAGCAAAAGCGATCGTACTTAACCAGCCAATTAAAAATTGACCCGATAGACCAATGTTGAAAAAACCACCTTTGTTTGCTACGTCAAATGCGAGACCTGTAAAAATAAGGAGTGTTGCTGAAGTTAAAGCTTCACCAATTGAATAAGGATTCGAAAAGACTCCTAGAATCATTTCTGAATAAGCAGCAATCGGGTTATAGCCAAAAATCAGCATGATAAGAGCTCCGACTAAAAATCCAAATAAAACGGCTAATAGAGGGACAGATAACTTTTTCAGCCAACTATCCGATTTGACCTCAACCATTTACATCCATCTCCTCTCTCTGTGCCTGTTCATGGTTTTCTTTCTTGACACCAGCCATGAGTAAACCAAGTTCTGTCTCATTTGTATCCTTGGCGTCAACAATATCAATAATTTTTCCGTCATACATGACCGCAATACGATCTGAAACGTTCATGATTTCATCCAGCTCGAAACTCATTAGCAGGACAGCCTTTCCATGGTCTCGCTGTTCAATTAAACGCTTATGAATGAACTCAATGGCACCTACGTCTAATCCTCTTGTAGGCTGAGCAGCAATAAGTAAATCCGGATTACGATCTACTTCTCGGGCGATAATCGCTTTCTGCTGGTTACCTCCGGATAGCGAACGAGCCAGCTCTTTTTCTGAAGTTGTTCGAACATCATACTCTTCAATTAAGCGAACTGCATAGTTTTCGATCGCTTCTCCATTACGGAAACCATTTTTACTAAAGGGTTCTTGGTAATACGATTGCATCACCATATTCTCCTCAATGGATAAATCTAAAATTAACCCATGGCGCTGTCTATCTTCAGGAATATGAGCAAACCCTGTTTCTGTAATCTGACGCGGTGGTTTATTCGTAATGTCGACTCCATTTAAGTGAATGGTTCCCGATGATGCTGAGGTCAATCCACTGATTGCTTGGATTAGCTCGGATTGTCCGTTTCCGTCTACTCCAGCAATCCCTAAAATTTCTCCTCCGCGTACATCAAAACTTAAGCCATCCACAGCATGTAACCCTCGATTGTCTTCAACGACCAAGTCTTTCACAGATAAAATAATTTCTTCTGGGTGAGCTGGCGCTTTTTCTACTGTAAAGCTAACCTCTCGTCCAACCATCATATCTGCAAGTTCCTGTTGTGAAGTGCTGGCCACATCTACTGTGCCAATTCCTTTTCCTCGACGAATGACTGTACAGCGATCCGCTACTTGCTTAATTTCATCTAATTTATGCGTGATTAAAATAATTGCTTTTCCTTCATCCGCAAGTGAACGAATTACCCTCATTAAGTCGTCAATTTCTTGTGGGGTTAATACAGCTGTCGGCTCATCTAAAATTAAGATATCCGTCCCTTTATAAAGAACCTTTAAAATTTCCGCACGTTGTTGCTGCCCTACAGAAATATCTTCTACTTTCGCATAAGGGTCGACTTTCAATCCGTATCTTTCAGATAGATCTAAAATACCCTTCGCTGTGGTATCAGCATCAATTACACCCATTTTATGTTCTTCATTTCCGAGCATAATGTTTTCTGCTACAGAAAATTTATCAATCAGCATAAAGTGCTGGTGGACCATACCGATGCCTAATTGATCGGCCACATCTGGTGAATTAATCGCTACTGTTTCACCATTAATTTTTATTTCCCCTTCTGTTGGTTCTAATAAACCGGTCAAGACATTCATTAATGTCGATTTTCCTGCACCGTTTTCTCCAAGTAGTGCATGAATCTCCCCTTTTCGAACCTCCAGATTGATGTCATCATTTGCTTTAAAGTCGCCAAATTGCTTCGTAATATTGCGCATTTCAACGACTACTTCTGATGCGGTCAAAACGAACTCCTCCTTCTTTAAAACCGAAATAAATTATAGCATAATTTATTGTAATTATCATTAAGATTATTAGGAAATGCAAGAATAATTTATCTGCTTTGTTTAAAAAAACGCTAGTCTTAAGACTAGCGTTCTCTATAAAAAATGATATTCACATCATCTTAATTCTTCTATTATTGACTGTAAGTGAATTCAGGAACTTCGATTTCACCATCGATAATTTGCTGACGTGCTTCTTCAATCTGGTCAATGGTTTCTTGCGGCATCTCCTCGTGGTATACAAAGTCAATACCTTCTTCTTCTAAACCAAAGGCAATTGTTTCGCCGCCTGGGAAGTTTCCATCCATTGCTTGGTCGGCTGATTGCGCAACAGCAGCTCCTACGTTTTTAACCGTAGAACCTAATGTCAAGTTTCCGCCTTCCCATTCACCTTCAGCTGTTTGGTCACGGTCTACACCGATTACCCACAGATCATTTTCTGATCCAGCTTCCATACGGTTACGTGCTTCCTGGAAGACTCCGTTACCAACAGCTCCAGCCGCGTGGAAGATAACGTCTACACCACTTGCGTACATTGCTGAGGCAACTTGCTGTCCAATTCCTGCATCACCGAAACTGTTTGCATATTGAACGTCAACAGTGATGTCCGGGTTTACATGGGCAACTCCAGCTTCAAATCCTGTTTGGAAACGGTCAATAACTTGTCCTTCGATCCCACCGATAAATCCGATTTGATCGGTTTCAGTTGTTAATGCCGCAGCCATTCCTGCTAAGAATGAGTTCTCATGGTCACGGAATGTTAAGGAAACAACGTTATCTGCTTCAGCAATCTCGTCAACAAGTCCGTACCATCTGTCTGGGTTTTGCTGAGCGACTGTTTCAATTGGATCTTTTAATAAGAAGCCAATTCCGTAAACAACGTCATGGCCATCTTGAGTCGCTGAGTTCAGGTTTTGGATATACTGATCTTCAGCTTCTGATTGGTAATAGGCAATAGCATCTTCGCCAAAGCTGTTTTCCTCTGCCCAAGCTTGCATACCTTCCCACGCTGATTGGTTAAATGAACGGTCATCAATCCCGCCCGTGTCGGTTACCATTGCGATTGTGAAATCAGATGATGCTCCATTTCCTTCTGCTGGTTCCTCTGTTTCTCCGCCTGTGTCTGAAGTACCACCGTTACCACATGCAGCTAATAATAATGCTGATGTACCAAATAATGCCAATTTCTTCCAGTTTGCCATTTTATTACTCCTCCATTTTTTTACATAGCAATTACTATGTAAATTTTATGTAACTTTTGCTTCAGCTATACTATATCACTATCGATACAAAAAATAAAGTAATTTTATTAGCTATGTAAACGCTTATTTGATTTTATTTTTCTCTGCAAACGCTACAAATGCGGACACAATAAGTTTGCTACTTAATGGCCCGCATTTTTTCCGAACATTCTATTATTTGATGAGACTTACTTTTACTTATAATCTTATTCTATTAGGTTTTCTTCTAAAGGCAAATCATCTGATTCTTCGGGTTTAGTGATTAAAACATCTCTAGGTTTTGAGCCGTCTTGTGCACTCACTATCCCGTTCGCTTCTAAATCATCCATAATGTTTGCGGCACGGTTGTAGCCGATGCGCAATCTTCTTTGCAGAAGCGAAATCGATGCCGTGTCTAATTCACTGACAATTTCTAAAGCATCCTCATACAATTCATCGCTGCCGCCCCCGTTGCCTGCTTTAGGCTCTTCATTGGGAATCATTTCTTCTACATAATTTGGATCTTGCTGATTTCGTACAAAATCTGTAATGGCTTGGACTTCTGAATCCGATATAAACGCCCCTTGGACACGCTCAGGCTTATTTGCCCCCATCGGGAGATACAACATGTCTCCTCGACCAAGTAACTTTTCTGCACCGTTTGCATCTAAAATTGTCCGCGAGTCGGTTCCACTAGACGTCGCAAAAGCAATTCTAGAAGGAACGTTGGCTTTAATTAAGCCGGTAATGACATCTACACTCGGTCTTTGCGTCGCTAAGATCATATGGATTCCAGCTGCACGCGCCATTTGTGCCAGACGGATAACCGAATCTTCGACTTCTTTTGCTGCAACCATCATTAAATCAGCTAGCTCATCTACCACAACAACGATGTATGGGAGCTTCGACGGCACCTCTTCTTCACCGGAGTCTTTTAATGTCTGCAGATTTTCATTATAGGATTCAATGTTTCTCGTTCCGCTCATCGCAAAAAGTTCATAACGCTTTTCCATTTCTTCGACCACATTCTGCAAGGCCCGAGCAGCTTTTTTAGGCTTTGTGACAACGGGAGTCAAGAGATGAGGAACGCCGTCATAAATGTTCAGCTCAACCATTTTCGGATCAATCAGCATCATCTTCACTTCATGCGGCTTAGTGCGCATAAGCAAACTGGAAAGAATCACATTAATCCCTACGGACTTACCAGAACCTGTCGCTCCGGCAATTAGCAAGTGCGGCATTTTGGATAAATCGGCTATCGCGACCTCTCCCGAAATGTCTTTCCCTAAAGGAACCTCCAGCGCATGCTCTGATTTTGTATGTTCTAAAGCTCTCATGACTTCGTTAAAGTATACAGTTGTGATCTCTGAGTTTGGCACTTCAATACCAATCAGGGCCTTTCCAGGAATCGGCGCTTCCATACGTATATCTTTCGCAGCCAGCGCCAACGCGATATCATCGCTTAAACTCACAATGCGGCTGACTTTAACACCTGTGGCAGGTTGCACTTCAAATTTTGTGACAGCTGGTCCGAGGTTTGCTTTCACCACCTTAGCATCTACCCCGAAGCTTTCAAATGTTTCTTCTAGTATTTTAATGTTCTGTTCAATCAAGGAATATTCATTTGACTGATCCGGTGCTGTAGAGGTGTCTAGTAAAGATAAAGGAGGCAGATCGTAATCCTCATC
>CAZKSU010000121.1:0-5485 GCA_964555455.1 uncultured Carnobacteriaceae bacterium | reverse complement strand
AGTTAACATAATGTGATGTCCTTTCTTAAAAGCTTATTGAAGTCTCTTTTAGTATAGCGAATGCCCATTTAAAAAGACAATGTTTGCTTAGGATAAGGGCTGAGCCCTTAAGCGCTATACTATACGAAAGGAAAATAAAGTGATACAATTCATAATGAATAATTTATAGAAATTAGAGGAGTAAAGACATGACTACGATAGTCACAGAAAGTGAACAAGAAACAATGGATTTTGCAAAAAAATTAACCGAGTATTTGAAACCCGGTATGCTCATTTTACTGGAAGGCGATCTAGGAGCGGGAAAAACCACTTTTACCAAAGGAATTGGTGAAGGATTAGGCATCCAGCGGATTATAAAAAGCCCTACGTATACCATTGTCCGGGAATATACAGACGGGAAATTCCCTTTGTATCATATCGATCTTTACCGGTTAGATGAGGATGAAGTAGAAGACCTGGGACTGGATGAGTATTTTGCGGGTGATGGCCTTTCTGTTGTCGAATGGCCGTCTGTCGCACCAGATGCCTTGCCGGCAGAGCGTTTAGAATTAAAATTATCGGTTGATTCCAATCTGCCGATGCAGCGTAGAATTGTTTTAAAAGCTGCAGGACAGAAGTACCAAGATATTCTCACGGAACTAGAAAAAAGCTAGTAAAAATATTTTAGTGAAGAGTTCTATAATGAAACTATTGCAATTTATTTATGGATTCATTATAATAACTTTAACTGAATATTTCATAAGGGAGTAACTAGAGGGGCTTCCCCTCGTCAGTATCAACAACGATAAGTGACTAAGCATACATTAGTCGACTGGTACTGTACTTAAATAGTGAGACTTATGCCGTGGAGTTTGTAGAAACTGTGTTGGCATAAGTCTTTTTGTTTTTATAGTGAGACTTTTGAAAAAAAGTTGAAATTACTAAGGAGGAAAAGGAAAAAATGAAAGATATAGAGTCCTATCGTCAATCGACAGAAGAAATACTCTCTCAATTAGATACAAATGCTCAGACGGGTCTTAGCTCCCAAGAGGCTGCTGAAAGACTAGAAGAGTATGGTCCAAATGAAATCCAAGAAGCGGAAAGAACGACGACGTTCCAGAAGTTTATTGCTCAATTTAAGGATTTCATGATTATTGTCTTAATGGTTGCAGCAGTCGTTTCATGGCTGGTCAGTGGCCATATTGAAGATGCTGTTGTAATTATGATCGTTGTTGTTTTAAATGCCATTATGGGTGTATTCCAAGAAAACAAAGCAGAAGAAGCGATTGATGCTTTGCAGCAAATGGCTTCACCAGAAGCACACGTTCGTCGCGACGGAAAAATCCAAGTGATGAAGAGTACGGAAATTGTTCCAGGAGATATCGTTCTTCTAGAAGCTGGGGATGTTGTACCAGCTGATATGCGTTTAATTGAAGCGAACTCTCTGCAAGCAGAAGAAGCTGCTTTAACCGGTGAATCGGTGGCTTCAGAAAAGGATACTCAAACCATTGAAGGCGAAGTAGGTATTGGAGATCGAAACAACATGGTCTTCTCGAGCACCAACGTCACTTACGGACGCGGTTTAGGTGTAGTTACAGGAACAGGAATGGACACTGAAGTAGGTCATATCGCTTCAATGCTTGAGACCACTGAATCTCAGCTGACGCCATTGCAGAAAGACCAAGAGCAGCTTGGTAAAACATTAACTTACCTTATTATAGGTATCGCTATTCTTACATTTATTGTAGGTACAGTTATTCAAGATATTCCATGGGATCAGATGCTGCTTGTGGCCGTATCCTTAGCGGTTGCTGCAATTCCGGAAGGTTTGCCAGCCATCACAACGATTATCCTGTCTATCGGTACACAAAACATGGCCAATCGAAATGCCTTAGTGCGTTCGCTGCCGGCCGTTGAGACTTTAGGAAGTACGCAAATTATCGCTTCGGATAAAACAGGTACATTGACGGTCAACGAAATGACCATTGAAAAAGTTTACTATAATGGTGAAATCCATGATGCGGATGAACCAATTGATTTAGAACATCCGCTAGTGCGTTCAACTTCTTTTGCCAACGATGCAGATACCGATTCGAACGACAACTTAGTCGGAGATCCAACAGAAATTGCGATGATCCGATACGCATTAGACAAAGGTTTTGGATTAGAAGAGGAATTAAAAGCGACTCCTCGTATAGAGGAAGTGCCTTTTGAATCCGATCGTAAATTGATGTCTACGATTCATAAGCTAGAAGATGGCCGTTACCTTGTTGCTGTAAAAGGAGCGCCTGATCAATTAATCAAACGTGTCACCCGCATCTACAACGACGGCGAAGTTTCAGAATTTACTGAAGCGGATCAGAAAGACATTTTAGACTCAAACGAGCAATTGGCGCGTCAAGCCTTGCGTGTTCTTGCCGGTGCTTACAAAATTATCGATGAGCTGCCAGCTGAAATCAATTCAGAAACGGTTGAGAATGACTTAATCTTTGCAGGTTTGGTGGCAATGATTGACCCTGAACGTGAAGAAGCACGTGCTTCGATTGAAACAGCGCGTCGTGCGGGTATCCGTACCATTATGATTACAGGGGACCACGCGATCACTGCTCAAGCGATTGCGGAACGGTTAACTATTTTAGATAAAGACGATCCAAATAATGAAGAACATGTGTTGACTGGTGCGCAGTTAAATGCCATGAGTGATGAAGAATTAGCCAATAAAGTTGAGGACATCTCTGTCTATGCGCGAGTTTCACCAGAACATAAAGTGCGCATTATCCGGGCATGGCAATCCAAAGACCGAGTCATTTCAATGACAGGTGACGGAGTTAACGATGCGCCATCCCTAAAACAGGCAAACATTGGTGTAGGTATGGGGATTACAGGAACGGAAGTATCGAAAGGTGCTTCAGATATGGTGCTTGCGGATGATAACTTCGCGACCATTGTCCATGCAGTTGAAGAAGGACGTAAAGTATTTGCGAACATCCAAAAAGCTGTCCAATATCTCCTGTCTGCAAACTTAGGTGAAGTGATTACTTTGTTTGTTGCGACTTTACTGGGCTGGCAAATACTGGAACCTATCCATATTTTATGGATTAACTTAGTAACAGATGTGTTCCCGGCGATTGCCTTAGGTATGGAAGAAGCGGAGAAAGACAGTATGGAACAGGCACCGCGTGAGCCGGGTTCAAGTTTCCTTTCAAATGGTGTTCTGCCAAGTATTGGTTACCAAGGGGTTCTTGAAGGAGCCATTACCTTATTCGTCTACTGGATAGGAATTACTCAGTATGCACCATCTATTGGAATGAGCGGCGATCAAGCAGTTAACTTGGCGGAAACAATGGCCTTTGCAACATTAGGTACCATTCAGCTGTTCCACGCCTTTAACGTAAAACACATCTTTAGTTCTCTATTTAGTGACAATCCATTTAACAACAAATACTTGAATGGTGCCTCACTGTTATCAGGTGTGCTGCTTTACGGAGTGATTTTAATTCCAGGAATCAATGACTTCTTTGATGTCACTCTTCCAACAACAGCAGAAGGCTGGATTATCATTGTAGCTGCTTCATTTAGTATTATTGTTTTTGTAGAGATCATTAAATTTATTCTGCGTAAAACAGGTGTAGCTGCGAAATACCAGAAAAAAGGTACACAAGTTTAATCATTTGAATTATAATAAGAGAGATAGAAAAAGTGGTTTAGTTAATGATAACTAAACCACTTTTCTATAAGAACATAAACTTATCGAAGAGTTTTACTATCATTAAGGAGAGAGTTGAGATATGGATTCATCCGGGAGTTCCCTATTCACAGAATTAATCATCATTATTCTTTTAACGCTTGTCAATGCTTTTTTTGCGGCAGCAGAGATTGCATTTGTATCAATTAACAATTCGAAAATTGATCGCCTCGCTGAGGATGGCGATAAAAAAGCCAAAAGGGTTTTGGCCTTGCTTGAAGAAAGCGATAATTTCTTAGCCACTATTCAAGTAGCGATTACGTTTGCTGGTTTCCTGTCCAGTGCGCAGGCAGCGACAAGTTTTGCGGTCGTCTTAAGTGATGTTTTGCCTGACTTTGCTGGCGCCCAGACAGTGGCGACGATTATTGTTACACTGATACTATCGTATTTCACATTGGTGTTTGGAGAATTGTTTCCAAAACAAGTCGCTTTGCAGATGCCAGAAACCATTGCCATGGCTACCAGTGGTGTGATAATGTTCACCCAAAAGCTTTTTAAACCATTTATCTGGCTGCTATCTGCTTCTACAGGTTTACTCCAGCGAATTGCACCTATTGATTTTACGAAATCAGAAGAGAAATTTACGCGTGAAGAAATGCGTGTTATTATCGAAGAAAGCCGTAAAAGTGATAGTTTTGATACAGATGAACTGGACATGATGGAAGGGGTCCTCTCATTAGATACGAAGGTTGCTCGCGGCGTTATGGTTCCGCGTACAGACACGATTATGCTGGATATCGATGATCCTTATGAAGAAAATCTGATGAAGATTATTGAAAGTCCTTACTCTAGAATTCCGATTTATAAAGATGAAAAAGATAATGTCATCGGGGTTCTGCATGTTAAGAATTTATTGAGAGTAGCCAGTACAGAAGGCTTTGAAAATATTGATTTGCTTGAAATTTCAAACCCGCCCATGCTGGTTCCATCCACTGTTTATACGGATGATTTATTGATTGAATTCCAGCGTGAACAGCAGCATATGGCGATCTTAATTGATGAATACGGCGGAGTCGAAGGAATCGTTACGATGGAAGACTTGCTTGAAGAAATTGTAGGAGAAATTGATGACGAATCAGACATCACAACGTTAGGTGATATTCGAATCATTGATGACTATAACTATTACATTAATGGCGCACTTACCTTAACTGAGTTTAACGATTATTTTGAGGAAGATATTGAATCGGACGAAGTGGATACGATTGCCGGTTACATTATTCATCATATTGGATATGTGCCGGATAAAGATGAGCGGGTATCTATTCGCGTAAACGACTACGTGCTCACAACGAGCGAGATTCAAAACGGACGCATCTATGGTGTGCTGCTGAATCTTGACGACGAACGTATGATTGAAGTGGACTATGTCGTCCAAGACGATGATATCTATGCAGAAACCTTAATTGAACCAGATACAGATTCAGAAACAAACTAAGGAAACAAATACAGCACCTTCTTGAAGAAAAGTCTCCAAGAAGGTGTTTTGCTTTCACCTCTCAACGGAAGGTGTCACATTTTGAATCATACTTATACGAGTGGAAACGTTATTAAGAGAAAAAGTCTACATTTATCCAGAATTTCATGTTATCATAAATACGCAAAAATGCCCTGATAAAAGAGCGCATTTAATGCTGAAAGGAAAGAATCTAGTGGACTATACTGAAATTTTTAAAAAACATCCAACTTTAATTGTAAAAGAGAATGACCCATTATCCAAATACACGTACACTGAAACAGGTGGCCCGGCAGATTTACTTT
>CAZKSU010000120.1:0-5525 GCA_964555455.1 uncultured Carnobacteriaceae bacterium | reverse complement strand
TATAAACAGAATAATCTATTAATTCAAAAAGTAGCACTTGAAGACTGAGAGGAGAAAAATGGTTTGCTTGTAAGTTGAGCGGAGAATAAGTTATAATTATGACAATATTTAGAGTGGAAACGAGGAGGTAATCAAATGATTTCGGGTAGACAACGCAATTTAATTAGTTTCGGCTTAATTTTCGGTACAATCGGCGGGGCTTTAGCAGCTTATTTTCTTGCACCTAAAAGAGGGGACGAGACAAAAAAGATAGTCGCTAAAAAAGCAAATCACCTGACTCAGAAATCGATTCTGCAGGTTCAGAGCAAATTGATTGATTTTGAACAAATCTTAGAAAAAAGTTTAGCAAATGAAACGAAAAGAAGAAAGCCTTCTTCGTAATCTATGACAGCGCCTTGCATTTAATTAATGCCTATGCTATCATAATAGTCATAAGTTTTTTGACCCATCCTTTTATGTCAGTCCCTGATATGCACTGACATAAAATGGTGACAATCAATAACTTAACTAACGTATCTTTTCGCTGTTATTAAAACCGAAGAGATACGTTCTTTTTTTATCTTTTTTTACATAAACGGACATTCTTTTGTTATAATAGGAAGAGAAATTTCTGCAGAACTGCAGAATAGATGAAATGTTAAAAAGATGGAAAATTTTTTTAGATTTCAACAAGCGATTGCTCGTTTGGAAGAAAAATATGTAGGAATAAAGGACATGAAAAATGAATCATATCGTATTATACAAACCACAGATTCCGCCGAACACGGGGAATATTGCAAGAACTTGTGCGGGAACAGATACGCATTTACATCTCATTCATCCGCTTGGCTTTAGCTTGGAAGATAAAATGCTGAGAAGAGCAGGATTAGATTATTGGAGCGAATTAAAAATAACGCACCACCGGAGTTTAAAGGAATTTTTAGAATATGCAAATGAGGGGAAACTGTATCTTGTAACGAAATTTGCTTACAATACGTATTCGGATGTCGATTACTCAGATACGGAAGAAGATCATTACTTTATTTTTGGAAAAGAAACCACAGGACTTCCAGAGAAATTTATGCGTGAACACGAAGAAGATTGTATTCGTATCCCGATGGACGACACGCATATTCGATCTCTGAATTTATCCAATACCGCATCGATTATTATTTATGAGGCGTTAAGACAACAGCAGTTTCCAAATATGGATCTGCAAAGACACTATCAAAACGATAAGCTCGATTAGGACAGAGAACTAACATTACTGGATGGGGGCAGAGTGTTTAAAATGACAAAAACGGAAAGTATCTCTCGGAATGAAGTATGGATAGAAGTGTTTAATGCAATCACCCATGGTTTAGCTGCTATCTTAGGTGTAGTCGGAATGATTTTGCTTGTTGAAAAAGCGATTTCTGCACCGGAGCTTTCGAGTGGGGAGCTAGTCTCTTATATTGTTTACGGCTCAAGTTTAGTTATGCTATTTTTAGCATCCACACTGTATCACAGTTTCAGCTTTACAATCTATCGAAGTTTATTTCAAAAAATCGATCATGCATCCATTTATTTGCTGATTGCCGGTTCCTATACCCCTTATTTAATGGTCACTGTCGGGGGGGCTCTCGGATATTCATTTCTCGCGGTTGTTTGGATCGCTGCTTTGGCAGGTATCATATTCGAAGTGGTGTGGACCAACCGTTACCCTCGATTGAGCACGTACCTCTACTTGATCATGGGCTGGATGGGCATTTTGCTTATTTACCCTCTCTACCAGTCGTTTGATCCGATGGGCATTCTCTTACTTTTTATAGGAGGCGTATTTTATTCAGTAGGTACATTATTTTACCGGATGAAACATAACGGGTGGATGCATGTAGTCTGGCATTTATTTGTGGTCGCAGGGGCTGCGTTTATGTTCTTTAGTATTTATCTCTATGTCTAGTTAAACGTGCAGGCAGAAACAGAACCGAATTCTTTTTGACCATTTATAAGAGAAAAGTCTTGTCATGTGTTGTGAATTAAATGGCTACCTAGTAGAAAACAGCTGACCGGCAGAAGTCAGCTGTTTTTTTTTGAGCGTTCTATTCATTAAGTAATTTGAAGCTATGTTAAACTTGTATCACTATAGGAGTGCAAATTTTATTAGATACATTGGAGGGAAGAAAATGAAAAAGATAATATCTTCTTTAGCATTAGGCGCAGGAATGTTGGGGTTTTTAATAGGGTGCGGGAACACAGAGGAAGCCAATGAAGCAAATCCAAGTGAAACGGGCAGTGATCAATTAACTGTTTGGGCTTGGGATGCAAACTTTAACATTCCAATTATGGAAACTGCGGCAGAATATTATAACGAAGAAGTGGATGATTCTGTCAATATTGAAGTGGTAGAAATGGCAAATGAAGACGTGATGCAACGTTTAATCAGTGGTTTTACTTCTGGAGTTTCTGAAGGTTTACCAGACATTGTCTTAATGGATGATTACGATGCGCAAAACATGTTAATTAATTATGAAGGAAAATTTACTGAACTGTCAGAAGATATTGACATGAGCCAATTTGCCGATTATAAAGTAGACATTGTTTCGCATGATGGCGGGGTCTATGCTGTACCTTTTGATTCAGGTTCAGCAGGTTTATATTACCGAATCGATTACCTAGAAGAAGCAGGCTATTCTCAAGAAGATATGCAAAACTTAACTTGGTCTGAATTTGTAGACATTGGTAAAGATGTCAAAGACGCAACAGGCAAGTGGTTTTTAGCTATTGTCCCAGGAAGAGGGAATCATTATCTGCAAATGGCTATGCAATCTGCAGGTATTTGGTACTTTGACGAAGAGGGGAACCCTAATTTTGACAATCCAGCGATTCGAGAAATGGCTCCCATCTTAAAAGAAATTGCCGAACATGATCTAGCTTTACCAGTGGATTACTACTCAGCGGAAGCAGTTGGTGCAGTGACTAGCGGAGAAGTAGCAGCGGTCAATTCAGCGATATGGTATTCGCCAACCATCCGTTCAGCTGAAGATCAAGAAGGTTTATGGGCCTATACACATGTTCCTCAGTTAGAAACGGTAGAAAATGCAACTCCTTATACGAACCAAGGAGGAGCCAGTTGGTATGTATTAGCGGATTCATCCAACCAAGAGCTAGCCATTGATTTACTCAAAACGCAGTTTGCCGGCAATGAAGAATTTTACCAGGATATCTTGGTTGAAAATGGAGCAGTAGGTACGTATATCCCGGCCCAAGAGGGAGAAGCTTATGAATATGAAGATCCGTTTTTCAACGGTGCTCAAATTTACAAGGATTTCTCTGAGTGGGGGAATAATATTCCGACTGTCGATTATGGCATCCACACGACTACTGCCGCAGAAGCTTTCCAAGCCGTGTTACAGGATTATATTGAAGGAAATACATCTTTAGATGAAATGATTCAGCAAGCCGAAGACTATTATTTATCTCAGGTCGGACAGTAATATTAGAAAGCAGGGGCAGTCATTCTTTCAAATGTACTGCCTTTCTTTCTCTATCAAAATGTAGGAGGATTTATGATGAACAAGTCAAAGCGAAGGATAAAAATATTGGATAAAGATAACCGAGAAAATCTTAAATATACCATTTTTGCGATTCTGTTAAGCAGTATCTTCTTATTGTATCCAGTGTTTTATTCCATTTACTTGTCTCTTCATAGTATGCAAGGTTTAAACGTTGAATTCGTTGGAATAGGCAACTACGTACGCATGCTACAAGATGAGGTGTTTCGTCAAGCACTATGGAATAATTTTGTTTTTTTAATTTTTCAAGTACCGATTATGTTAGTCCTTGGTTTAATCTTGGCCTTCATTTTAAATTCCGATCGACTCAAAGGACGATCCTTTTTTAGGTTTGCTTTGTTTTTGCCAAGTGTCACTTCTTTGGTTTCTTATGCTGTGCTGTTCCGAATGATGTTTCAAGTCGGCGGAGTGGTTAATGATTTTTTAGTCACTATCGGATTATTAAATGCACCTATTGATTGGCTGAACAGCAGTTTTTGGGCTAAAGTCCTGATTGTCGTCGCTTTATGCTGGCGCTGGACCGGTTACAATATGTTGTTTTATCTAGCAGGTTTGCAGAATATATCGCATGATACAATTGAAGCTGCTCAAATTGATGGAGCTTCATCCACTCAAACATTATTTCGAGTGGTTATTCCACAGCTTAAACCGGTAATTTTGTTCACGTCGATCACTTCGACAATAGGAACGCTTCAATTATTTGATGAAGTCGTCAACTTAACAGGTGGCGGCCCTGGAAATGCTACTTTAACAGTTGCCCAGTTGATTTATAACCATTCTTTTGCCTACACATCGAATTTCGGTTATTCAGCAACACTTTCATGGGCGCTGGTCATCATTATTGCTATCTTATCATTTATCCAAATGAAAGTGACAAATCGAGAATAGGGTGAGGTTCAATGATACGAAGGAAAGTCGTCACATTTATTAAGTACGCTTTTTTAATTTTATGTACGTTTGTTTCAGTTTTTCCCTTTTACTGGATGATAGCTGGTGCGACCAATACGTCTAACCAAATCGCCTCGGGAAAGTTAACTTTCGGCTCCCACTTTATGGAGAATTTAAGAAACTTGTTTACAAATTACCCGATGGAAAGGATTTTGTGGAATTCAATTAAAGTTTCATTGGTTACGGTGGTTTTGAGTTTACTTGTTACTTCGTTAGCGGGTTATGGTTTTGAAAAATTTAAAACACGCAGGAGCGAAATCGTTTATACAATATTCCTCATATTTATGATGATTCCTTTTGCAGCTTTAATTATCCCGTTATTCCGGATGATGGCTGGTTTGCAATTAGTCAACACCCATTTAGCGATTATCCTGCCTTTTATTTCCAATATCTTTTTGATTTTCCTTTTTCGACAAAGCTTTAAATCTTTGCCGGATGCAATTATCGAATCAGCGAAAATGGAAGGAGCTGGTGGCTATACAATTTTCTTCCGGATTGTTTTTCCCATGATGAAATCTACGTTTGCGGCAGCTGCCATCTATTCTTTTATGAATTCATGGAACAGCTTTATTTTGCCATTGGTTATTTTACAGACCGAAGAGCAATATACACTTACACTTCTTATTTCTAGTTTAACCACGGCTTCTTATGTGCCGGATTATGGGCTGCAGATGGTTGCTATAGTGATAGGCACGATTCCTACTATGCTTTTGTTCTTATTTATGCAGCGTCATTTTGTAAAAGGAATGACTGGATCAATCAAATATTAAGTAGGGCGATTAAGATGCAGTAAATCTCAAAATATCGTTCGATTAGGAAGGAAATTAGATGATTATGATCGATTGGTTTTTAGCGTTGAGTCCAATAGGGCAAGCGACATTAGCAGGAGTATTTACTTGGCTGATGACAGCTTTAGGTTCAGCTTTAGTTTTTTTATTTCATGAAGTGAATGAAAAACTGTTAGCTATTATGAATGGATTTGCAGCGGGCGTCATGTTTGCAGCCAGTTATTGGTCTTTATTGGCTCCGTCGATTGAATATGCC
>CAZKSU010000119.1:0-5532 GCA_964555455.1 uncultured Carnobacteriaceae bacterium | reverse complement strand
GAGGTGGAGGAGCCGAGCCCAAGCGACAATCAAGTGAAAGTAAAGATGTATGCGACGGGATTAAATCCAAGTGAAAACTACACAATTAGCGGCACTTATGCCTACAATGTTCCAGACTTACCCTATATACCTGGATCCGATGGTGCAGGTATCGTAGAAGAGGTTGGGGCAGGGGTGGAAAATGTTAAAACAGGCGATCGGGTCTACTTAAGTGCTTTTTCAGCAAAAAAGAATACAGGTACATATGCCGAAAAACTAGTCATTGATGCAGACAATGTCTATCCTTTACCTGACCATCTTTCGTTTAATGAAGGGGCTGCTTTGGGTATTCCGATTTTCACGGCGTACCGGGCGTTACATCAAAAGGCTCAAATCAAAGCAGGTGAATTTGTTTTGATCCACGGAGCCAGCGGTGCAGTAGGGTCTATGGCGGTCCAAATTGCTAAAGCAGCGGGAGCGATTGTCATCGGGACTTCCAGTACAGAAGAAGGGCGAGAAAACATCCTTAAACTAGGCGCAGATTATGCGATACCTCATGTAACCGAAGAAAATAAAAACCAGTTAATGGAAATCACTCATGACAGAGGGCCGGATGTGATTATAGAATTTCTGGCGAATGTCAACTTAGAAACAGATAGTAAAGTGATCGCAAATTTTGGCCGGATTGTCGTAGTAGGTAATAGAGGAACAATTGAATTTACGCCGAGAAACTTGATGACTAACGAAGCTACAGTAACTGGTATGGCATTTACAGATCCAAAAGATGAAGACATGCATGAAATTTACCATGGAGTGAACGCATTAGTGCATTCAGGTTTTATTAAACCGCTCATTGGCCGTAAGTTCACTTTAGAGGAAGCTCAAAAAGCCCATGAACATTTAATGGGCAGCTCTGGTGACGGGCGTACCATCTTTGAGATTATAAAAGAATAAATCAACCGGAAGAAGCCCAGCTTGGGCTTCTTTTTTCTTACTTTCCTTACAATGAGTAGAGGACTTGCATGGGGGAATTATCTCTGTTATAATCATCTCGAATTCGAAGTAATGTCAAATGCATAAATGATATTTAAAAAAGGAGAAATTTTAATGGATAAATCAATTCGAGGATTACATCACGTATCCGCCTTTACGGCAGATGTAGAAAGAAATTATCACTTTTTCACAGAAATATTGGGGATGCGTCTAGTCAAAAAAACAGTAAATCAAGACGACATTCACACTTATCACACGTATTTCGCTGATCATATTGGAACGCCCGGAACAACAATGACATTTTTTGGCAACGAGAATTGGCCTCAAGGAAAACATGGAACCGACTCGATATCGCGAGTAGGGCTAAGAGTTCCTAATGACAAGGCTCTGGATTATTATATCAACCGGTTTGATGAGTATGGGGTTAAACATGAAGGGATTCAAGAAGTATTTGGTAAAAAAGTTGTCCCTTTTGAAGAATCAGACGGTCAAAGATACCAGTTAGTCTCTGATGAAAACAATAAAGGGATGGCAGCTGGAGAACCATGGGAGTTGAGTCCAGTTCCTGCAAAGTATGCCGTTTATGGTTTAGGTCCTGTTGAACTGACCGTCTCTTATTTTGAAAAATTTAAAGATCAAGTGACGGATTTATACGGTTTCAAAGTGGTTGCTGAGGAAGAAAAAGCGGCATTGCTTGAAATCGGCGAAGGCGGAAATGGTGCTCAGCTTATTATCCGTCAGGATGAGGACAGTCCAACAGCAGAACAAGGTATTGGCGAAGTGCATCACCTCGCTTTAAGAGTAGATAACCGGGAAGCTTTAAAAGCTTGGGAAGCGTTATATGAAAAAAATAACTTTAATCATTCAGGTTATAAAGAAAGACATTACTTTGGTGCTGTCTATGTCAGAATTGGACATATACTCTTTGAACTTTCTTCCGATGATCCTGGTTTTACAGTCGACGAGCCTTATGAAACATTAGGAGAATCCTTAGCTTTACCGGGAGAATTTGAAGAACAGCGAGAAGAAATTGAACGTCTAATTAAACCTTTTGATACAACAGTTGAACGTTAATTTTTAAAGGAGTATGGAAGCTTATGGCATCAATAAATAGAATACATCACCTGTCTGCGACAGTTGGGGATCCGAATGAGAATCTACATTTTTACCGAGAGGTGTTAGGTTTACGTCTCGTCAAACAGACTGTAAATTTTGAGGACAACGGGACTTACCACCTTTATTTCGCAAATCAAAATGCAGAAGCAGGAAGCGTGATAACTTTTTTTCCGCGGCTCGATAATCTAACTGGCCGCACAGGGGCTGGACAAGTCCGCCATATTGCTTTTGCCATCCCCAAAGGCTCTCTTTCAACATGGAAGGAGCATCTTGCCGGTCATCATCTTGAGTTTAAAGAAGAAAGATTGTTCGAGGAGGAAGCTCTATTATTTAATGATCCGCATGGTTTATATCTGGCACTGATAGAGACGGATAAGGCTCACAGAGGCAAGGATATTCTAGGTTTCTATGGAGTAGAACTCCTTTCGGCAAAACCTGAGGAAACTTTCCGCATGCTGACTGAAGAAATGGATCTGCAGCTTCTGGGTACGACAGAAGATTACTACCATTTAGAAATGGCCGGTAAAGAAAAGCACCAAGTGTTAATCCATCGCACTTTCACGAAAAGAGGACGCTTAGGGATTGGAACGGTTCATCATATTGCCTGGTCTGTTTCTCATGCAAAAGAATTACAGTACTGGAAAGGCCATTTTGGCCAAACGAAAAGTGTGACGGCCATTCATAATCGCAAGTATTTTCAATCCGCCTATTTTAGGGACCCTGGCCATATCATTTATGAACTGGCGACAGATGGCCCCGGCTTTACAGTGGATGAATCCTTTGAAGAGTTAGGGGCTAAATTGATGCTGCCCCAGAAATTTGAAAAGCAGCGAGAGGAGATTGAAGAGAGCCTTCCCAAATTAGATATATAAAGAATGAAAGTGCTGACAGAATTTGACAGCACTTTTTGTTTTTTAAATGACTGAAGAGATTGGCATGTTTCGTATACTGGTTGCTGCTTTTATTTATGCTATTATTAACTTAAATGGAGGAGCTAATGGAGAAAGTAAAATCTATTTAGAAAACGGGATATTTTTCCGAAAATTGTAGAAACCCCGGCTACTATTCCTAAGTTTAGAGACTTATTCATTAAAATTTTCAGGGTGATTCTTTACCTGTTTAATCATTTACTATAAGGAGGTTGTTAGGCATTGGAAGTAACTATTCGACCGATTGAACCGAAAGACAATGAACCCATTCAAACAATTATTCAAACCATTTTAAAAAAACATGGTCTCGACCTGCCAGGAACCGCCTATTCTGATCCCCAACTGGGAACATTATATGAGCATTACAAAGATATTCCAGCTGGTGAATACTGGGTGCTTCTTTTAGAGGACGAAGTGATTGGCGGGGTAGGGATAGGTCCTTTTGGTGATTATAAGGGAGTCGCAGAACTTCAAAAGTATTATATAAAAGAAGAGTATCAAGGATTAGGGTACGGGCGGCTGCTGTATAACCAAGCATTCACTTTCGTTCAAGAGAAACCTTACACTCATTTATATATTGAAACAAGCGACCGGTTAGGGGATGCAAATGAAATTTACCAGCATTTAGGTTTTAAGCAGCTGACTCAGCCGCTAGAAGGCAGTGAACATGGTTTAATGAACCGCTGGTTTATAAAAAGCATCCAATAAAATTTTAAGTTAGTTATTCGATAAAATGAAAAGATTGAATTTATGAAGGAGAGAATACAATGAAGAAAGAATACGAAAAACTTTTCGAACCATTTACTTTCAAATCAGGCGCAACTCTTGATAATCGTTTGCTGATGGCCCCTATGACAACGGCTTCTTCTTTTGAAAATGGGATGATCACAACCGACGAGCTGATGTATTATGAGCGGCGCGCTGGTGGAGTAGGAGCTGTCGTTACAGCTTGCGCCCATGTGCGTGAAGATGGTAAGTTTCAATCTTCGCCTAATGTTTCCGAAGATAAGTATATCCCCAGTTTATCGAAATTAGCGAAAAAAATTAAAGAGACAGGCTCAAAAGCCATTTTACAGATCTTTCATGCAGGACGAATGGAGCCAAGCAGCGGTTTAAGAGGCATGCAGCCGGTCAGTGCAAGTGCAATCCCAGCTGAACGACCTCATGCTGAAGTTCCCCGAGCTTTAGAAGCAAGTGAAGTGGAAGAGATTGTCACTCGCTTTGGCGAAGCTGCCCGCCGCGCGATAGAAGCTGGTTTTGACGGCGTTGAAATTCATGGAGCAAATACCTATTTAATCCAGCAATTTTTTTCGCCACATTCAAATCAGCGTGAAGATTATTGGGGAGGAAATTTAGGAAAAAGAATGAACTTTCCTATAGAAGTATTGAATGCGGTGACTACTGCGGTAGAGAAACATGCCGAACAGCCTTTTATTGTGGGCTATCGTATCTCACCTGAAGAAATTGAAGAGCCGGGCATTACGATTCAAGATACGATCGCTTTATTAAAGGAATTGAAAAGGTATGACGTCGATTATTTTCACATCTCTTTAGGAAACATTTTCCAAAGTTCGCAGCGAGATGAGACAGACAAAGAACCTATGCTCAAGAAAATACAGGAAGCGATCGGTGACGATGTTCCGCTGGTGGGCGTGGGAAATATCATCACACCGGATGATGCAGTTGAAGCGATGGAGGAATTAGGCATACCGCTTGTTGCTTTAGGAAGAGAATTGGTTGTAGAGCCAGATTGGGTAGAGAAAGTGACATCAGGAGATGAAAAAAACCTTCGAAAAGTGATTGAAAGAAATGATCGTGAAGATTTACTTATCCCAGATGCTATGTGGGAGTATATTCAGAGTCGGCCAGGATGGCTGCCCATTGTATAATTCTTTTTAAATGTTTTTCACAAAGTATGTGGGAAGAAGCGGATTTTTTTCACAAATAGAAAGATCCGTTCAATCATGTAGACATTACCCCCATATAAAATATTAATTTTATTTTTCACAAGGATTCTGAACCTATAAGCTATAGTTATACAGTCTATAACTAAATATTAGGGGACTAAGCCCGTTTAGAGGTATATAATAAAATCAATACGTGACAGTCATCACAATTAAATATGGAAGAATGGGGATATAAAATGAAGATTGTTATTATCGGAGGAGTTGCTGCTGGGACAAATGCAGCAGTACGAGCTAGAAGAAATAGTGAAACAGCTGAAATAGTTATTTATGACCGCGATGTAGATATTGCACATGCGGGCTTTGCGACTCATTATGCAGTGGGCGGTGTTGTTGACAGCATGGACGAATTAGTGCCTAAAACACCTGAATGGTTCAAAGAAACCCACAATATCGATGTCCATACGCAACACGAAATCACTAAAATTGACCATGAAAATAAAACCGTTTTCGGAGTTGATTTACGCACGAATGAAGAGTTCAGTGACACCTATGACAACCTCATTTTTGCGAATGGAGCCGTGTTAGGAACGCCGCCTGTGTTTCGGGGT
>CAZKSU010000118.1:0-5545 GCA_964555455.1 uncultured Carnobacteriaceae bacterium | reverse complement strand
TGGGCGCCTTTAATGCGCTCTTGAAAACGCTGGAAGAGCCGCCAAAGAATGTGGTGTTTTTGCTCGCAACAACCGAACCGCATAAAATCCCCTTAACGATTATTTCCAGAACACAGCGCTTTGATTTCAGACGGATTTCACAAGAAGCGATTATAGAAAGAATGGCCTATATCTTAGGTGAAATGGGCGTTGCGTACGATGAAGATGCGCTCCTTCTGATTGCGAAAGCAGCTGAAGGGGGAATGCGTGACGGGTTGAGTATTTTAGACCAAGCGCTGTCCTTTCACGAAGATAAAATTTTAACAGAAGATATTCAAAAGATTACAGGCAGTGTCACTCAAGAGATGCTGGAGAGCTATCTGGAGTCTCTGGCGCAAAGAGATACGAAACGAGCACTTGATTTACTGCAAGGTTTATTAGCGGAAGGAAAAGATGCAGGACGCTTTGTTGAAGACGTTATTTTGTTCTCACGTGATCTTTTGCTGTTCAAAAATACAACAGAAGACAATCGTTCGATTTACAAAATTGCTAAATTCAGCGAGGCAGTTGAAACGCTTGCTGCAGAGCTGGCGGAAGATTTCTTGTATGATGTGATTCGCATCTTTAATGAAACGCAGCAAGAACTGCGGCTGAGTAACCATGCGGAAGTGTATCTGGAAGTTGCGACCATTCGATTGTCTCAGCGCAAAGAAACGGCCGCAGAGCCTGTTCAAGCACCAGCAGAAGCCCCCGTAGCCCAACCGGAAGCTGTTTCCAGCGATGAAGTGAAACAGCTGCAGAAACAATTGGATAGCATGAAAGCCACCTTGGCTGATCTGCAAGAAAATGGCGCGGCGGCTCAGAACGGTCCGAAAAAAGCGACACCTAAAAGTCCGACCGGCAATTTTAAGGCCGATCGAAATTCAGTCTACAAAGTACTAGGAGAAGCCACTCATGATGATTTGCGCGAAATCAAATCTGTTTGGGTAGACGTCCTCAATATTTTAGATGTAGGCGAAAAAGCTTTATTAAATAATTCAGAACCTGTCGCTGCCAGTCCAAATGCCTTGGTTTGTAAATTCGATTATGATATTTTATGTGAGAAAGCTCAAAACGATCTGGAGCTTCAAAACAAAGTAAATGATTATTTAGAGAAAATCATCCATAAACGCGTCCAACTGGTCTGTATTACAAGCAAAGAATGGCCGGAAGTGCGGCAAGACTATATCCGTCAGATGAAGAAAAAAGACCAGACGAACAGCCAGACTGCTTCAGAGACGGATACAAAAGAAGCATCGGAAGAAGATGAAGTGGTAACAAAAGCGGTCGAGTTTTTCGGGGAAAACATTGTAGAAATCATTGATTAACAAAAGATAAGAATATTTAAAAACAAGGAGAATAACTATGCGTGGAAATATGAAAAATATGATGAAACAAATGCAGAAAATGCAAAAAGAAATGGAAAAATCACAAGGTGAATTGGAAGAAAGAGAATTCACAGGGGTGGCAAATGATGACTTGGTAAAAGTTACGGTGAATGGGAAACGAAAAGTGCTGTCTGTGGAAATCGAAGAAGACCTTGTAGAGCCAGGCGAACATGAAATTATTGAAGATTTAGTGCTGATTGCAATAAATGATGCACTTGGCCAAGTGGATGAAGAAACTGAAAAAGTCATGGGTAAATATACAAACAACTTAAATATCCCAGGTTTCTAATTGACCAGTGAAAGAATGTTAAGAAAGCAGGGATGATTCAATGTATTATCCAGAACCCATCACTCGTTTGATGGAAAGCTATATGAAACTTCCAGGGATTGGAGAAAAAACGGCTTCGCGTTTAGCGTTTTATACCGTGAATATGAAAGAAGAAGATGTGACGGATTTCGCGAAAAACTTAGTCAGTGTAAAGCGCGATTTAACGTATTGTTCAAACTGCGGAAATATTACAGACACAGATCCTTGTGCGATATGCAGTGACAAGAACCGCGACCAATCCACTATCCTAGTAGTCGAGCAGTCAAAAGATGTGGCTTCGTTAGAAAAACTGCAAGAATACCGGGGGCTTTACCATGTTCTTCACGGCGTTCTTTCGCCTATTGAAGGAACTGGGCCTGAAGACATTAATATTTCTTCTCTTTTGAAAAGACTGCAGAATGAAGAAGTAAAAGAAGTCATTGTGGCAACCAATGCGAACGTGGAAGGGGAAGCAACAGCTACTTATTTGTCCCGTCTCATTAAACCGGCTGAAATTAAAGTCTCGCGTCTCGCCCATGGTCTGTCCGTGGGCAGCGATATTGAGTATGCGGATGAGATTACGTTACTGAAAGCAGTTGAAGGCCGTACAGAAATGTAAATACGAGTTGAATGAAAGCAGGTGCATGAAATGAACCATGGAGTGGAAATTAATTTTGTTGTTTCCGATTGCTTGGAAGCACTCAAGCAATATGAACAAATTTTTAAAATCAAACGTATTGAAGTCACAAGGCTGCCTAAAGGGCAAAATGAGGTTGTTTTTGAAATATACGGAACCCGTTTCCATATGTTAGATGAAAATCCAGCCTTTGATTTGATCGCCCCGACTGAAGGGCAGTCCGTCACCATGTGGATGAATGTGATTGTTCCAGATATTAAAGCCACCTTCGAAGCAGCTGTCCGAGCGGGCTGTGAAGTTGTGCAAGAAGTAGTCGAACTTCCAGGATACGGTGTATCCAATGCTTCATTTATGGATAGTTACGGCTATCACTGGATGCTTCATCAAGTGCACCGAGTGGTTGATTTAGAAGAACGCCTCCAGTTGTGGGAGAACCATGAGAAATAAGTAAACAAGAGTAAAAACATGGTAGAGGGTGCGTCCCTGACCATGTTTTTATTTTGATCTGGACCGTTCAAAGCGAAGGTTCCGAGTTATTACGGACAATTAATGGAAATTTTATCTTTTCTAACGTATAATTAACATTGTAACAAGGGAGAATGGAGAGAGTCGATTGCAAGGATTATTTATAACGGTTGAAGGACCGGACGGTGCGGGAAAGTCTACACTCATCCAGCGCTTAGAGAAAAAACTACTAGAAGAACTGAAAGTTCCTCTCGTTAAAACCAGAGAACCAGGCGGAAGCGAGATTGCTGAAAAAATCCGCGAGGTCATTTTAGACCCGGAAAACACGGCGATGGACGACCGGACAGAAGCTTTGCTGTATGCTGCCAGTCGCAGACAACATATCATTGAAAAAATCAGACCTTCTTTAGCCGCAGGAAAAGTTGTCTTGTGTGACCGGTTCGTAGACAGCTCAATTGCTTACCAAGGAGCAGGACGCGGGATAGGTGTAAAGGAAGTCGCAACGCTTAATCAGTTTGCAACAGAGAACCTAACACCCGACATTACCCTGTATTTGGATGTCGATGCTCAAGTGGGCTTAAACCGAATTGCGTCAAAAGACTCAAACCGGAAAAAAGACCGTTTAGAACTTGAAGAAATATCTTTTCATAACCGTGTACGGGATGCCTATAAGGTATTACTCCAAGAAAACCCTGGGAGAATCCAGTTTATTGATGCGACGCAAGATGCTGAACGTGTATTTATGGATGCTTGGGAAGTCCTGGAAAATAAAGTTCGAGAGAAAAGTTTAGTAAAATAGGTCATTAGGAGGAGTTTATGATGAAATTAGTTATAGCAATCGTTCAAGACGAGGATAGTAAGAGTTTAAATGAAGCTTTTACTAAAAATGGGGTACGCTCCACACGATTATCATCTACAGGTGGCTTTATGCGCTCTGGAAACAGCACGTTCCTAGTAGGAATTGAGGACAACAAAGTAGACGCAGTAATGGATATTATTGAAGATGTCTGCTCGACTCGTGTGCAGTCGATTATGTCCCCGCCATCGTATGATTTCAATTTTGAGATGAATTTAAACTATCCAGTAGATGTGGAAGTCGGCGGAGCGACTGTCTTTGTAGTCGATGTTGACCAATTCAAAAAAATATAATTAGTTTAGGAAGTTAGTGTATGGCAACAGAATTAAGCAAACAACCGGAAATCCGCGAACTTTTTGCAAAACTCGTCCAAAAGAACACACTCCAACATGCTTATATTTTCGAAGGAGTAGCTGGTGCGGGGAAATTTGAACTGGCTATTTGGGTCGCTCAAGCTTTGTTTTGCCCTAATCGGCAAGAAGATGGCTCCCCATGTTTGGAGTGTAATAATTGTCTGCGGATTGCTCAAAGAGAGCATCCGGACGTCACCATTGTAGAGCCAGAGGGGCTTTCGATTAAAGTTGATCAGGTCCGTGCGATTAAAGAAGAATTTTCAAAAAGCGGAATGGAAAGCCGCAAGAAGGTCCTAATTGTCAAAGATATGGATAAGATGACGACAGGGGCAGCCAACAGTTTATTAAAGTTTATTGAAGATCCAGAAGGCGAAATAACGATCTTTCTATTGACAGCTGCTTTACAGCAGATGCTGCCAACAATAGTTTCTAGAAGCCAAATCATCCATTTTCCTGTACAGGAAATAGAGGAACGCATTGAGCAAATTTCAGCTCATGATGTTCCGGAGACTTCAGCCGCTTTATTGGCTTATCTGACCCAGGATACGGATGAAGCTGTAGCGATTTACGAAGGAGAAAACTTTGGTAAATTGGTCGAGACGGTCTGGCAGTGGTTTATCCGCTTAAATGATAAAGACCCTGAGGCGTTTACTTTTGTGCAGACACACCTGATGGCAGCCGCCGAGAATCGGGAAGCTTCTTCAAGGATTCTTGATTTGCTTATTTTAGTTTATCGAGATGTGATGGCGATATGTTTCGACCAAGAGCGGGTACTGGCTTTTTCTAAGTATGAGATGGAGCTGCGTAAACGAGCCACTGTGACTGTCCAGCACGAATTGGCGGAACATCTGCAGACCATTTTAGATGGGAAGAAAAAGCTCCGAAGCCATGTACAGGCACAAGGTGTCTTTGAACAAATGGCATTGAAAATTACCCATCTCACACCTAAATAAATCAAAACGAGTGAAAAATCGAGGAAATAAAGGAGTGGGCCGTGTGAAGAAAAAAGAAATAATCGATACGATTATGGATATAGAATCCCAAACAGATGCCACTCTTCAAACAATCAAAGCACTTAGAGAAGAAGTAGCGAATCTTTTAGAAAAAAACCAGGAATTGCATATGGAAAATGAACATTTGCGTGAGCGGCTGGAAAGAGAAGCAGAGCAATTATCGGATGAAGAACGCGCCGGCTTGACCAAGTCACGTTTAAATTTAGAAAATCTTTACGAAGATGGTTTTCATGTATGTAATGTATTTTATGGACAACGTCGGGTAGAAGATGAACCCTGTGCTTTTTGTTTAGAAGTAATTTATGGCGAGCGAAAGTAATAAGTCCCATTTTTCAAGGGGTTTATTACTTTTTTGGCTTATAAGGGGAGAGTGGAATGCCCTTAAGTAAATAGCTGACGCATCAGTCTTTGCGGATGGTATGCGTGAGTGGAAACTTGCTCATCAGCGAGTTTTTATTGAACGGTAGAGGAGTTAGTAAATGCTAAAAGAGAATGAACGAATTGATCA
>CAZKSU010000117.1:0-5547 GCA_964555455.1 uncultured Carnobacteriaceae bacterium | reverse complement strand
ACTCGTTTTAATGTCGGATGTGTATATTGAAGACTCGCAATTGATCGTCACCCGTTCAGAGGACGGTCCAATTGAGAGTTTAGACGATTTAATCGGAAAAAAAGTAACCACTCAATCTTCTTCAACTGCTCTGCAGATTATGGAAGATGTCTGGCCGAGCGAAGTTTTAGAAGGTATCGAAGATTTAGTCTTATACCCTAGCTACAACAATTCCTTTCTCGATTTAGATGCCGGACGCGTTGATGCAGTTGTCGTCGGCGGAGTGTATGGAAATTATGTCGTCAATCTGCGCGGCGAAGAAAACTACAGCGTCTTTTTGGATGAATCCGTCGTTGAACCTATGGCGGTGGGTCTCCGTAAATCAGATACAGCACTAGCCAATCAGATTAATGAGGCATTAGCGGACTTAAATGCAGACGGCACGTATGCGGAAATTTACCGGAAATGGTTTGGCACCTCGACGATTGTAAATAACCCGCTAGCTGCTGGATCTACAGATTCCACCGAACAAGAAACCTTAACAATTGGACTCGATGATACATTTGCTCCGATGGGTTTTCGAAATGAAGAAGGCGAGCTGGTTGGTTTTGATATTGATCTCTCTCAAGCAGTTGGCGAATTATTAGGTATCCACTTTGAATATCAGCCGATTGACTGGAGTGTGAAAGAACAAGAACTGAATTCGGGCAACATCGATATGATTTGGAATGGCTACGGTGTCACGCCTGAACGAGAAGAACTAGTCTTAATGTCCGATGTCTACATTGAAGATACTCAAATCATTGTCACACGCGCTGAGGATGAGCCGATTGAGAGCTTAGAAGACTTAATTGGAAAAACTGTCACGACACAATCTTCCTCTACTGCTCTGCAAATTATGGAAAACGAGTGGCCGCAAGAAGTCTTAGACGGTATAGAAGAGCTTGTACTCTATCCAAATTACAATAACTCCTTTCTAGATTTAGATGCTGGCCGTGTGGATGCAGTGGTGGTCGGCGGAGTGTATGGAAACTATGTGGTGAATATGCGCGGCGAGGAAAATTATCATGTCTTCTTAGATACTTCAGCGGTTGAACCAATGGCTGTTGGCCTTCGCAAATCAGATACTGAATTAGCCGAACGACTCAATGGCGCCCTGGCTGAGCTCCGGAATAATGGAACCTATGAAGAAATCTACACCAAATGGTTTGGATCAGGCGGAGCAACAGCTGAAAGCAGCAGTATTTTTATGAGTATGCTGCCAGGATTGTTAGACGGTTTAAAATTAACACTTGGTCTTTTTGCCATTGTATTAGTGGCGAGTGTGCCGCTCGGTTTATTAATCGCTATCCCGCGAGCTTTCGGGCCGAAATGGCTGCAAGGGCTCATTGAAATGTATGTTTTTGTTATGCGCTCTACCCCATTGCTTTTACAGTTAATGGTTGTATTCTTTGGCTTGCCATATCTAGGCATCGGCTTTACACGCTTTTCAGCGGCGCTGTTTGCTTTTATTTTGAACTATACGGCTTATTTCGTAGAAATTTTCCGAGGAGGTTTCACGTCCATCTCACCTGGACAATATGAATCTTTGAAGGTATTAGGCATTGGAAAAGTCCGCGGCTTTACACGCATCATTATCCCGCAAGTCTTAAATACTGTCTTGCCTTCTTTAGGGAATGAAGTGGTGTCTCTTGTGAAGGACACCTCTCTCGTTTATGTTATCGGTCTGGGTGAAATCCTGCGTGTCGCTTCAATTAGCGCAAACACCTACGCTTCGCTTATTCCGTATCTTATCGTCGGATTTATCTACATGATTATTGTCGGGATTGTATCGCTGCTGCTACGTCAAACAGAAAAACGGATTTCTTATTAAGGAGGCACTCAAATGGTCTTAACTGTAGAAAATATATCAAAAACATTCAGCAACCAAGAAGTGATTCGCGATTATAATGTAACCATCGATCAAAATGAAATCGTCGTGCTCGTCGGCCGGTCCGGGACCGGAAAAACAACTTTTTTGCGGATTATTAATAATTTAGAAGAAGCCGATAAAGGAACAGTCCGTATTAACGGCGATGCCTTGGTCGAAAATGGAAAGTACGCGAATAAAGAACAACAAAGAGCTTACCAGAACCGAATCGGTATGGTGTTTCAAAATTACGAGCTGTTTCCTAATCTAAATGTACTCGACAACCTCGTTGAAGCACCTCTTGCGCAAAATATTGATTCCCGCGAAAACTTAGAAGCACGCGCACTTGATTTGTTAGCTTCTATGGGGATAGCAGATAAAGCTCAGGATATGCCAAGCACATTATCCGGGGGACAAGCCCAAAGGGTGGCGATCGCCCGCGCTATGATGCTTGATCCGGATATTCTATGCTTTGACGAGCCCACCTCTGCTTTAGATAGTGATACCGCTGCTGAAATTGGAAAACTTATCCAAGAAATTGCCGGCCGGGGCACAGGAATTCTTATCGTGACCCACGACCGCGAATTCGCCAACACCTATGGCACACGCATTATTCGTTCAGAGGATTTTGTTTAAAAAGCCTGTCAAAAAAGCCAGCCAAGATTTTATTCTTGGCTGGCTTTTACTCTAGGGCTCTTTTTTATATCACGAAGTCCATCCGCCATCTACGACAAATTCCGCTCCTGTAGAATAGCTGGATTCATCGGAGGCAAGGTAGACGATCATATTCGTTACTTCTTCTGGTTCCCCGACTCTTTCCAGCGGGAAATCTTTTGCGATTTCTTCCTGTCTTTCTTCAGAATCGATTCCAGTAGCAATTGTGCCGGGATGCACTGAATTGACCCGAATACCTTCCGGGGACATTTCTTTGGCGGCCGTTTTTGTCATTCCTCTGATCGCAAATTTCGAAGCATCATAGGCAACTTGTCCAGGTGCTCCAACCAAACCATTTGCAGACGACAGGTTGATTATTGAACCTGTTTCATTTTTATTCATCGATGGGTAAACAGATTTCATGCCTAGAAAGACACCAATCTGGTTTATTTCAATCAGCTTTTTGTAGTCTGTTAAAGGATACTCAGAAATATTCATACCCGATTGAAAAATTCCCGCATTATTGACTAAAACATCGACAGGACCAAACGTATTTTCTATTTCTTCTACAACTTTTTTCCAGTTCTCTTCATCTGCAACATCCAGTTCAAGAAAAAGTGCGTTCTCACCTAGGTCAGCCGCTATTTCTTCGGCCGTATCATCAATGTCTGCCAAGACGACTTTCGCACCTTCTTCAACAAAACGCCGGGCAGTCGTTTCTCCCATTCCTGAAGCTGCTCCGGTTACGATAGCTACTTTGTTCTTTAATTTGCTCATCTCATACCTCCATATTTTTCTCGTCCTTATTTGCTTATTTTCACCTTAACAAAACAGGAGATTCCGTTTCTAGTTAGAAGACCTCACCTTTTTATTTCAAATAAATCTGAAAATAATAAAAGCATGCTTAAAAATAGGAACGCTTCTATGTGACCAATAACCGGATGAGGTAAATAAGCAATAAGTGGACAGGGTAAAAAATATAGAAGATCCATTTGTTTTGCTTGCCTCTAGCCCCATTGTAAAACCAGATAGGTATAAAGGCGAGGCTGGCACCGATTCCCTGTACGAATCCCATGAGAACCCCATAAATGGTTTGAGGGATTTTTTGGTGGCGCAGCATGCCTAGACCAAAAATAAATAAAATACCATATAAGCCATAATCTACTTGCAGAAATTCAGCGAACAAAGCGGCTGCTATCGCCGCCGTCATCTGCAGGACAGTCTTCTCTCCTCTTTCATATTTTTCAAAGAACGAAAAACCAATCACACCGATGGCTAAAGTGAAGAATATATTTTGATGCCCCCAATAGAAAAACCGATTGTAAAAAGCTAGATCAAAAGGAATTTCTGAAATGAGCGCAAACAGCATCAATTGGCCTGCGTATCTTTTCCGATTCGATGTATGCTGATAGCCTTGAATGATTAAAAAGGCAAAAATAGGAAAAGCTAAACGACCGATAAATCGGCTTATGCTATATAGATTTATGCCAGAAGCTGTCACAAATTGGCCCGTATAGGCCAAGTATCCTGCGCCAAAATGATCAATCGCCATCGAAAGGATGGCGATCCATTTCAAAACGGCGCCGCTGATGCTGCCATTTTGGTAAAGTGCTTGTTTCTTCATTTCACAGCCCCTTTCAAATGACTGGTAAAAGAGAAAACAGCCCGATAAGGGCTGTTTTCAACTGCTTATCTAAAATTAAAGCAGCGTTTGGTTTGCTGTAATGATTGAAAGTTTGTAGACATCTTCTTCCACACAACCACGTGATAAATCAGCAATTGGTTTATTTAATCCTTGTAAGATTGGACCAATCGCTTCAAAACCGCCTAAACGCTGAGCAATCTTGTAGCCAATGTTTCCTGATTGCAATTCTGGGAAAACAAAGACGTTTGCTTCACCAGCTACGTTTGAATTAGGGGCTTTTTTCTGAGCAACATCTGCGCTGAATGCCGCATCAAACTGTAATTCACCGTCAATCGAAAACTCCGGTGCTGTTTCTTTCGCAATTTCAGTCGCTTGAGCCACTTTATCAACCATATCTCCGCTTGCTGAGCCTTTTGTTGAGAAGCTAAGCAGCGCAACTTTAGGATCGATATTAAACATTTGAGCTGTGCGCGCACTTTCTACTGCAATTTCTGCTAATTGTTCTGCATTTGGATCTGGATTAATCGCACAGTCAGAAAAGATAAACTGATCATTTTTACGCAGCATTAAAAACGCACCAGACGTTAAATTCACACCAGGACGTGTTTTAATGATTTGTAAGGCTGGACGAACTGTATCGCTCGTTGAGTGAACCGCTCCACTGATTAAACCGTCTACAAGATCTAAGTAAACAAGCATTGTTCCAAAATAGTTGACGTTCTTAAGAACTTCGCGTGCCTGTTCTTCTGTTGCTTTTCCTTTACGGCGTTCAACAAAAGCGTCGACCATTTCATCAAATTTATCGTAGTTTTCTGGATCATAGATTTCGATATCCGTTAGATCAAAACCTTGGTTTTTAGCTGTTCCGTTGATCTCATCTGGGTTTCCTACCAGAACAGGCTCTAATAAATCTTCTCGCTTCAAGCGAACAACTGCCCCTAAAATACGCGGGTCTGTTGATTCTGGGAACACAATACGGATATTTTGACCTTTAATTTTACCTTTTAAAACTTCTTCTAAACTCATAATTACCCTCCATATTAATAGTGTATACGCTTCTAATAGTACCAAGAATGTTCTTTAAATAAAAGTTTTCTCTCCCGCTACAAGGAATTCAAAAGACAAGGCCCCATTGCGTGAGAATCGAAACGTTTTTCTACACATTTCTAGGTTTTTTGATTATATTATGATTACAGTACAATCTTCAGTATGTGTCTAATATTACAATCAAGTTACAAAGATTGTCACATTGTGTTATACTAAAAGCATGAAAAAAGGAGAGAGAGGAGGAGATGGCCGATGCAAAATATCAACCAAATAAAAGTATCCATTTTCAGTTTGTTTCTTGCGGCATTTTTTG
>CAZKSU010000116.1:0-5590 GCA_964555455.1 uncultured Carnobacteriaceae bacterium | reverse complement strand
TATGCTCCTCCCTATCTGTCATCCTCATTATAACAAATAAACGGTATCAAATAATACGTATCTATGTTAAAACTGTGTATATTTCTGTCACATTCAGCATACTGTTCCTTTTGCATGCTGTCATCAGCCTTAAGTCTAGATTGTATCCTTTTATGCATTTTTCCAGGCCGCTTATTTTATTCTGAGAAAACAATGAAAAGTGAGGGTGAATACGCTATAATGAGGAGTAATTACTGAATTAGGAGCTGACTATATGAGCAATGTTATTTTAACTGGAGACCGTCCAACAGGAAAACTTCATTTGGGCCACTATGTAGGTTCACTTGAAAACCGTGTGAAACTTCAAGAAGATCCAAACAATGAACTGTTTATTATGATTGCTGACCAGCAGGCATTGACCGATAATTGGGAAAATCCGCAGAAAGTTCAAGAGAGCTTAATCGAAGTCGGTTTAGATTACTTGGCCGTCGGTTTAGACCCGAAGCAATCCAATCTGTTTATTCAATCGCAAATTCCGCAATTGCCTGAATTAACGGTTTATTACTTAAACTTAGTGACCGTAGCGCGTCTGGAAAGAAACCCGACAGTTAAAACTGAAATTAAAGAAAAAGGCTTTGAGAAGAGCTTGCCGGCAGGTTTCTTAGTTTATCCGGTAAGTCAAGCGGCAGATATTACGGCTTTTAACGCTACCCATGTACCGGTTGGAGATGACCAAAAACCGATGCTTGAACAAGCGCGTGAAATTGTGCGGGACTTTAACCGCATTTATCACACCGATGCTTTAGTGGAACCAAAGGTGATGCTGCCGCCAAAAGGGCGGGGCCGGCTAGTCGGAATTGACGGCAAAGGTAAAATGAGTAAATCTTTGAACAATGGCATTTACTTATCCGATTCTGCGGATGAGATCGAAAAGAAAGTCATGAAGATGTATACCGATCCAAACCACATCCGTGTGGAAGATCCGGGCCAGATCGAAGGCAACGTCGTCTTTACTTACCTTGATATTTTTGATGACGACAAAGAAAAAGTAGCAGAATTGAAAGACCATTATCAGCGCGGCGGTTTAGGTGACGTGAAGATCAAACGTTACTTAAACGAAGTGCTGCAGGCGAAGCTGGCGCCAATCCGCGAACGCCGTGAACAGTATGCTGCCGACCCTGGTTATGTGCTAGATATGCTGAAAGCAGGAAGCGAGCAAGCCGAGCGCGTAGCGGCTCAGACTCTGGATAAAGTGAAGAACGCTATGGGTATTAATTATTTTTAAAGCAAATTTAAAAAGAAGGGGAATGTATTGATTATGGAAAGAATAAACAAAGAACATGTTATTTTTGAAATGAACAAAGAGAATGAGCCGATTTTGTCTGTCGACAGCGGCACAACTGTGGTCTTTGAGACCCAAGACTGTTTCTCGGGTGAAGTCCAGACGGAAGAAGACACCATGAGCGATATTGATTTTTCAAAAGTAAATCCGGCAACTGGCCCGCTATTTGTCAAAGACGCACAAGTCGGCGACACGTTAAAAGTGACCATCAACCGCATCGAGATTGGCAAGCAGGGTGCCGTCCTTGCCGCACCAGGTTTAGGCATGTTTGCGGATGAAATTGAAAAAGAAGAAACCGCCATCGCTGAAGTGACAGAAACCGCCACTTTATACAAAGGCCATACGATTCCCCTTCGGAAAATGGTCGGTGTAATTGGTACAGCACCAGCTGGAGAAGGCGTCAATACAGGCACCCCAGGAGATCACGGCGGAAATCTGGACACGACTTTACTAGGTGAAGGCGCCACATTATACTTGCCGGTCAATGTAGAAGGCGCTTTGCTTTCTATGGGTGACATGCACTCGTCAATGGGTGACGGCGAAGTAATGGGTTCAGGTTTAGAGGTGGCAGGAGAAATTGAAGTGACCGTAGAAGTCGTAAAAGACAGCGACTTGCCGCTGCCATTTGTCGAGAATGACGAGGTTTATGCGACAATTGCTTCACGTGAAACAATGGAAGAAGCGACAAAAGTTGCTTTGGATAATATGTCGAAATTTATTTCCGACACGACGGATTTGACATTTAACCAAGCCGGAATGTTTTTATCGCTGGCGGGCGATTTGAAAGTTTCTCAAGTCGTTAATCCGAATAAAACGATGCGCGTCGAAGTTCGCAAAGACATCTTAAATAAATAAGAGAGATCTCAACCCCTGCTGGCTTCAGAGCCAGCAGTTTTTTTTATATTGAAAAAAGGCTGCTTTTAAACATTTTTTAAAAACTATGATAGGCTAAAGAGGCAGAAAGAAAGGTTGGATGATAGGATGCAAGATGACATTCGCATCACAGGAATGCGTGAAAACAATTTAAAAAATATCGATTTAAACTTACCAAAAAACCAGCTCATCGTCTTCACGGGTGTTTCAGGTTCAGGAAAGACATCAATTGTCTATGACACAATCGCAAATGAGAGCCAGCGTCAGTGGACATCGGCGTATCCTTCCTATGTACGCAACCAAATGCCGCTTTACGAACGGCCGGAGATGGATGCTATTGAAAATCTGACACCCGTCATGGTCGTTGACCAAAAACCACTTGTAGGCGGGCACCGTTCGACAGTGGCCACGGTTACAGATGTGGGTCCGCTGATCCGGCTGCTCTTCTCACGGATAGCTGCACCGGCTGCGGGAGAAGCGGCTGTTTACCGCCGCAACCATCCGGACGGAAAATGCCCGCGTTGTCAAGGTTCAGGCACTATTTCTGACTTGGTGGTGGAACGTCTTTTTGATAAGAAGCAGTCGCTTCGCGAAGGAGGCATTCAATTTTCACAGTTTGGGCCAACGACTTGGCAAGGTGCGATGTATTATTTAGGTTCAGGCCTTTTTGACCCCGACAAAAAATTGAAAGATTATACAGATGAAGAGTGGGAGCTGCTTTTAAATGGCCCCGAAGAAGAGTATCGGTTTGACTACCATTTCAAGAAAACGGGCGGCACCCACGAAGAAATCTACGAAGGGGTTATCCCGCGTTTTCGCCGTCTGTATATGGACCGAGATATTTCCAAACTCAAACAAGACGTCCAAGATGAAGTCCAAGAAAAAGTGGACAGCCAAACGTGCCCGACCTGTGAGGGAACAGGTTATTCTTTAGATGTATTAGCTTCTAAAATCAAGGATAAAAACATCGTGGATTATTTAGAAATGCAGATCGATCAGTTGGTTGAAGAGATTGAAAGCATCGACAGCCCGGGAGTCGGCCAGAGTATTGCGGAGCAGATTCTTGAGATTTTACATTATATTTTGGAGCTGAATCTTGGTTACCTGACATTAGAGCGCACAACCGAATCTTTATCGGGCGGGGAAGCCCAGCGGTTAAAACTGGTGAAAGCTTTAAATTCTTCGCTGAATAATATGACGTATATTTTAGATGAACCCTCAGTCTCTATGCATCCGCGTGATGTGGACCGTTTAGGAGACTTGCTGCTCGAATTGCGCGACCGCTATAATACTGTCCTGGTGGTCGAGCATAATCCGGCTATTATCGAGAGAGCCGATCAAGTAGTGGATATTGGCCCCCAAGCAGGAAAAAATGGTGGAGAGATACTCTTCCAAGGGCCGGTTTCTGCTTTACTTGAACAGGAGAGTTTAACGGCGGCCGTTTTAACCGAAGAGAAAGCGGTGAAAAAAGAACCAAAAACGTTCAATGAGACTTACCGCATTGAACATGCCAATGTATACAACCTAAAAGACATTGCTGTGGACATTCCAAAAGAAGTTTTGACGGTTGTGACAGGAGTCGCCGGTGCAGGAAAATCCACCTTGATCAATGAAGTGTTCGCTGAGAAGTATTCAGACAGTGTATTGGTCGACCAAAAACCAATCGGCACGTCTTCACGTTCGACCCCTGCCACGTATACGGGTGTGATGGATATCATTCGCGAAGTATTTGGCAAAGCTAATGAAATAGCTCCTGGCATGTTTTCTTTTAATTCGGCTGGTGCTTGCCCCGTGTGCGAAGGGAAAGGGGAGCTGACTCCGGATGTGGCTTACGCGAATCCAGTCACTGTAGTATGTGAGAACTGCCAAGGGACGCGGTACAGTGATGAAGCGCGGTCTTATACTTATCAAGGCAAGAATATTGTAGAGGTTCTCGATCTGAGTGTGGATGAGGCGTTAGCATTTTTTGAAGAGACTCCGCGCATTATGAAACGCTTAGATAATTTATCTGCCGTTGGCTTAGGGTATTTGGCATTAGGCCAGGCAACTTCTTCCTTATCCGGCGGAGAGAACCAGCGTTTAAAATTAGCTTCCTATTTACATGAGACAGGCAACACATATATTTTCGACGAGCCATCAGCCGGTCTGCATCCGCATGATGTGAAAGACTTAATCGCTATTTTCGAAGAGCTGATTGATGAAGGGAACACCGTGATTGTGGTTGAACACAACCTTCAGCTTATCTCCCAAGCTGACTGGCTAATTGATTTAGGACCAGAAGGCGGGCAAGAGGGCGGACAAATTCTCTTTGAAGGAACGCCCAATGAGCTTTTGGCATTTGAAGAGCTTTCCTATACGAAAGACTATCTGAGAAAATATGTTAGTGACTAAACTTTAGAGTTCGCCAGCGGAGAAAAGGAATAGGGGAACCAGGCTGTCAGGGATGAGATTTCAGTTTCTGACATGGACAGAGATTAATGGGGTAAAAGAAGCAGGAGGCGAGCACCATCGCGTCCTGTTTCTTATTTCTTAATCCCGAAAGCAGGATGTGCTATAATCGAAAGAACTAAACTGCGGATGGAAAGGATGAGGCGATGAATAAAGAGAATCTCCATTTAATTTTAGAAGTTGACGACAACAGCAGTCGGATCAGTAAGATTTATAATGTTTTCAATATTCTGTTCACATTAGTCAGTTTAATTCCGCTGCTATTCAAAAACCAGACGGAGACCCTGCTTGAAATAGAAGCGGTGGCCATCAGCTTTTTTGCTGTCGATTACCTCTTGCGTTGGTTCACAGCGGATATCGAATTTCCAGCAAAATCAAAACTGCGGGCCTATCTGACTTATCCTTTTACAATCTACGCTATATTGGATTTACTGGCTATTCTGCCTTTTCTTACCGTTTTAGACCAGACTTTCCGACTCTTCCGTATTGTTCGCTTGTTTCGCTCTTTGCGTATTTTCAGAGCCTTTCGTATCTTTAGACACTCAAAAGCTTTGGAAATTCTCCTGCAGACAATTAAAGCACAAAAAGAATCCTTGTTCATCGTAGGATCCTCAACGGTTGCTTATATTTTTATTGCCGCCCTACTTGTCTTTAACGTTGAACCTCATACTTTTCCAAGTTTTCTGGACGCCCTCTTTTGGTCGACCAGCTCACTGACAACAGCGACCTTTGGTGAGATTTTTCCGAAATCTGCCATTGGTCAGATTCTGGCTATGATCGCCAAATTAATCGGCGTTTTAGTGATTGCCCTTCCTACGAGTATTATCACGGCTGGTTATATTGGAATTTTGGAAAAAGAGACGGAGATGGCCATCGAGCAACAAAAAGAAGAGCAAGACAGCGGAAAAGAAAAATAAAACCCAAAACGCCAGCGACTCCATGCCTCAC
>CAZKSU010000115.1:0-5661 GCA_964555455.1 uncultured Carnobacteriaceae bacterium | reverse complement strand
CGGATAACGTTTACAATAGGAATGAAAGACCATTGTCAAAATAATTTACGAAAGGGTAGTGGCTATGAAGAAAATTATTAATAACGCCGATCAAGTTGTCGATGAGATGTTAGACGGTATCGTATTTTCGTATGATTCGTTAGTAAAAAGAATCCCCGATACAATGGTTCTTGCAAGGAAAGCAGAGAAAGCAAATAAGGTAGGTCTTGTGAGTGGTGGAGGAAGTGGGCATGAGCCGTCCCATGCCGGTTTTGTCGGTAAAGGGATGCTGTCTGCTGCTGTTGCCGGACAAGTCTTTACTTCACCTACTCCAGACCAAGTGCTTGAAGGAATTAAAGCAAGTGATGAAGGAGCAGGCGTCTTCTTAATTATTAAGAACTATACAGGAGATGTTATGAACTTTGAGATGGCACAAGAAATGGCCGAACTGGAAGATATTGAAGTTGAAACAGTTGTGGTCGATGATGATATTGCTGTCGAAGATAGCACGTACACGGCCGGAAAACGAGGAATTGCTGGAACAGTTCTTGTGCATAAAATATTAGGAGCCGCTGCTGAGGAAGGGAAATCTCTTCAAGAAATCAAGGAACTTGCTGATAAACTAGTGCCTAATATTAAGTCAATCGGGGTAGCATTAAGTCCAGCTACCAACCCCGAAGTAGGAAGCCCAGGGTTTGAAATTGAAGAGGACGAAATCGAATATGGGGTGGGCATTCACGGAGAACCTGGCTATAGACGAGAGAAATTGCAGCCTTCGAAAGATTTAGCGAAAGAATTAGTCGATAAACTGAAAGAAGAATTTGCCTGGAGTACCGGCGATGAATATGCCGTTCTTGTCAACGGTATGGGTGCAACACCTTTGATGGAGCAGTTTGTTTTCATGAATGATGTCAAAAAACTATTAGTCGATGAAGAAGGGCTGAATTTATCCTTCAGAAAAGTTGGAGACTATATGACTTCGATTGATATGGAAGGACTGTCCTTGACTCTCGTGAAATTAGAAGATAAAAAATGGCTAGAGTATCTCAATGCTCCAGTCGAAACCATTGCTTGGTAAGCATTAATTGATGACAGTTATGAGGAGGATTGTATGACGAAAGTAGAAAAAGTCAGTCGATGGATTGAATTATTTGGTGAAAAAGTGACAGAAAATAAAGAACATTTAAATAAACTGGATACAGCTATCGGCGATGGCGATCACGGAAGCAATTTGACACGTGGTGCTGCCGCAGTAAAAGAAAAAGCAGCTGAAACAGCTTATGATAATCTTTCAGACGTTTTCAAAGATGTCGGTATGACCCTGGTGAGTAAAGTAGGCGGCGCTTCTGGACCTTTATACGGCTCCGCTTTTATCAATATGGCAAAAACTGCCAAAGAAACCGACGATATTGGTGAAATATTGGCTGCTGGTCTTGAGGGTATCCAAAAGCGTGGCCATGCCGAAACCGGCGAAAAAACAATGGTCGATGAATGGGCACCAATTATAGAAGAAGTGAAAACTGGTTCCCTTTCTCAAGAAAGCATTGATGAGGCCCTGCAAAGCACGAAAGATATGAAAGCCACCAAAGGGCGTGCGTCTTATCTAGGCGATCGCTCCATAGGCCACATTGATCCCGGCGCCCAGTCGAGTGCTTATTTCTTCGAAGCTTTGTTAGAGGCGGGTGTCTTAGATGAGTAAGGCATACGGTATTCTGCTCATTTCACATGTGGATGAGATTGCAAGTGGTTTAGCCAAACTTATCGATCAAGTCGCAGGTGACGTGACCATAAAGACGGCGGCTGGTACAGAAGATGGAGACATTGGAACCAGTTTTGACAAAATTAATGCCACACTCGAAGAGTTTGAAGAAGAAAAAATCCTAGCTTTTTACGATTTAGGCAGTGCCAAAATGAATTTAGAAATGGTACTGGAAACGACAGATAAAGAAGTGAAACTTTATGAGACAGCTTTTGTTGAAGGCGCCTATGTAGCGGCATCTCTGCTGCAAGCAGACAGCGAGCTGAAGGCTATTGAAGAACAGTTAGAACCCTTAATCATAAAAGAATGATTCAGCATCTCCAGACAATAAATCCCCTCTAAAGGAGTTATTCCAACTCTCCTTTAGAGGGGATTTTCTCTATCCAATTGTTCTATTGCAAAAGGGGTTTATGTGAGCTGTAAAATGCTATCAAATCGCTTTTTATTCAATGACCCATTCTTCGTTTTCATTTAACACGAGCGACCAGTCGGCTTTTTGAGACTGATTGGCGACTAAGTGATGGTTAGGCAAATCCGTCCGTTCATAATGGGCGAGCGCATGCTCTATGGAGTGGCCGCCTTTTAATTTCCGTTTGATCAGCCGTTCCTTCAATAAATCGACAGGCGCCGACAACCTAATCGTAAAATCTGCATAATCTGCTAAACCTTCCCAGCCTGCTTGTTTTAGAAGCAAATAGTTGCCCTCCACTAAGAGAATATCAGCCTGGACTGTAAGAGTTGCCGGCGCAATATCATGCAAAGTTCGGCTGTATATCGGCCATTCTACTGCTTCTTTTGTTTGGAGATCCTCTAAAGCCCGTTTAAGCCCTTCTAGATGAAAGGTCTCAGGTTTCCCTTTAAAGTCTTTTAAAGGCCTTCTCTGGCCATCTACAGACGTATAATGGCTGGTTAAATAGTCGTTGGTATGATGGAAGCCGTCCATAGCAATTGCTTGAAAGGAAAAAGAGTTCTCTTTCCGGTGATAAAGTTTCTCAAGAAGGAGGGAAAGAGTGGTCTTTCCAGCCCCAGGTGGAGCAGCTAAAAAAACAAGGATGCGATCTCCTTTTTCTTTTCTGAGAGCGGTCATTTTTTCAAGTAATGGACAAAAAGTCTCTTCTAACTCTCGGCGACTATAAAAGGCCTCAATAACCAGCCCTTGATTATTCAATACTTCTTTGATTTTCCCCAATCTCCTTTCTCGAAGCTTATCTTATAACTTAAATAAGTGCTACCGCTATTTTAACTAAAGCCTCCTTGTCTTTTCAATTCAGAAAAAGAAAAACGCCCAGTTTAACTGAGCGTTCTGCTAAAGATACAGTTTTTTTGGATAATTAAGGAATTAAGCCGTATAAGACAGCGGCAAGGGCGGCACCAAGGAGCGGCCCAACAACAGGTACCCATGAATAGCCCCAATCTGAATCTCCCTTATTGGCAACAGGTAAAATTTGATGGGCGATACGCGGACCTAAGTCTCGAGCCGGGTTAATCGCATAACCTGTCGTGCCCCCTAAGGACATACCAATTGAAACAATCAGCAGACCAACGACTAAAGGATTCAGGCCATCGGTGAATGTGCCTCTGCCGAACGTTAAAAGTCCAAATACAAGAACAAATGTACCAACAGTCTCCCCAATCACACTATTCGTAATATCCCGAATACCTGGTGCAGTTGAGAATACCGCCAGAACGGTTGCTTCGTCTTCAGTCGCTTCGAAGTAAGGTTTGTAATGGAGCCATACAAGAGTTGCCCCTAAAAAAGCTCCAGCCATCTGTGCAGCAATATAAGGCAGGACATAATCCCAAGGAGTTTCTCCTGCAATCGCCATTCCCAGTGTTACTGCCGGGTTAATATGCGCAGGTCCTAAAAAACCGGACATGAATACAGCCATCGCTACGGCGAGACCCCAGCCAAATGTGATGAGGACCCAACCTGTACCATTTGATTTCGTACGTTTCAAAACATCTGCAGCTACAACACCATCACCTAGAAGAATTAAAATGAATGTTCCTAAAAACTCACCAAATACTTGTGTACCTAATGATGTGTCCATAAAAACAACTCCCTATTTTATCTTAAATTTGTCAGTTGTATGGTTGAGATGGTTTCGTCTAAATTCTTTTTCCACTGCGTCTCTTCCTCATCATTCCACTTAAAGTATTCACTCATGTAAGCAACAACGGCTGGCGCCCACTTTTCAACATTTTTCGTGTCGAACAATAAGATATCGGTTCTTCTCAAGAAGAAATCAGCCGGAGTAAAAGCTCCTTCGTATTGGATGGCGTAAACTAAGGACAGAGCGACATCCAGCGGTAAATCAATCGTTTCTGCTTCATCCGCTAGAGTAAATACCGTCTCTGCATTTGTTCCATACCATTCAAGAAGATTCCTGGCTTGCTCTTCTGTTAAGCCAACGTTGGTTCCTTCTTCAATGTGTTCGGCTACATACTCTGCAAAGGATACACCTTCAGGCAGATCTCCACCCGATAGAGGGATGTCTTTTGTCGGTGCACTCGAGTAGTCTTGCCCGGTTTTTTCTTTCAGTTCTTTTAAAATCACTTGGAAGGTATCTTGCGCCATCAGACGGTAATCCGTTAGTTTTCCGCCGCCAATAGTGACTAACCCCGCTTCAGATACAAAAACTTCATGGGTGCGCGAAATACTTGAAGGGTCAGTTGCTCCTTCTTGTAAAATAAGCGGACGCAGACCAGACCAGCCTGTTTCAATATCCTCTAACGTTAAATGGGCCTCTGGAAAGCGATAATTCACTGCTTTAAGCAGGTATTCGACATCTTCCAGAGTAATAGGCGGCTCCGTTAAATCTCCCTTGTAAGGGGTGTCTGTGGTCCCGAAATACGTTTTGCTCCCGCGAGGGATAATAAAAATCATCCGGTTGTCTTCCAAGCCACTGTCTGTGTAGATGGTATGCTTTACTGGCAATTTTGATTGATCCACCACAAAGTGAACCCCTTTGGTTGGATACATGCGGCTAGTTTCGTTGCCTTTTTGCATATTTTGCGTTTGATCTGCCCAAGGTCCTGTCGCATTCACAACGACGGATGCCTGTATCTCTACCGTTTTACCCGTCGTCATATCTTTTGCCAGCACACCAGTAATCTGATTTTTTTCATCATAAAGAAAATCCAGAGCTTTTACATAATTCAACACGTCTGTCCCTAATTCATTTGCTTTTTTCAGAATTTCAAGAGTCAAACGCGCATCATCGTTGATAAAGTCTAAATACAGTCCTCCTTTGATTAACCCTTCTGTTTTTAAAGTAGGGTTTTCTTCAAGAACTTCTTCTTTTGAAATCATGGTATAGGCCCATTCAGAGTCCTCGTCCAATTCAGCTAAGCGGTCATATAAATCGAGCGCCACTTCAGCTGAAAAATCCGTAAAAGAAGCGCCCGGCTCATCATAAACCGGCAGCAGCATCCGATCAGGCTGTACAATATGCGGAGCATTTTGAAAAATAACTTCTCGTTCCTTCAAAATATCTGCGACCAATTCAACTTCAAATTGCTTTAGATAGCGAAGCCCGCCGTGAACTAATTTAGTTGAGCGGCTAGAGGTACCGGCGGCAAAATCTTGCATTTCAATCAGAGTTGCATTTAAATTCTGAGCTCCTGCTTGCAAGGCCAGGCCAGCACCGGTAATCCCGCCACCTATAATCAATACATCTAATTTTTCCTCAGCTAATTTATTTAAAGTTTCTATTCGATTTTCATAGTTTAATCTATTCAAATAGAATCCCCCTCCCATCAATAAAACTGGTTTATTGCGGTTCTTTCTTGTCGTCTTCCCGGTTTGCGCGGATTGGCTTGTGTTTAAAGACACGTGTAGCTTCTACTGCATTTTGCCAGCCTTTATAAAGATCTTCTCTTTGATCTTCAGGCATTTCCGGTTCAAAGGTGGCATCTTTCTC
>CAZKSU010000114.1:0-5728 GCA_964555455.1 uncultured Carnobacteriaceae bacterium | reverse complement strand
AAAATACCTTCGCCAGCACGTTCCAAGCGGACAAGAAGAAAAACAACTACCTGGAGAAAGTTCACAACTACCAATCCGAGCGTCACCGGGCGCTATCCAACAACCATCTTCCGGAAGAAGTGCATGAAACGCTGATCGAAGTGGTCAATGAGAACTTGCACTTGCTGCACCGCTATATGGAATTGCGCAAGAAATTATTAGGCGTGGACGAGTTAAACATGTACGACTTATACGTCTCCATCATTGGCGACGCCGACATCAAGTATTCCTATGATGAGGCGCAGGATGTCACGTATGATGCACTTGATATCTTGGGACCGGAGTACCGCGAAGTTTTGGAGAATGCCTTTGGTCAGCGCTGGATTGACGTGCAAGAAAACAAAGGCAAGCGCAGCGGGGCGTACTCCTCGGGAACGTATGACACGGCGCCTTACATCTTGCTGAACTGGCACGATTCGCTGAACCACTTGTACACGTTGGTCCACGAATTGGGGCACAGTGTCCACAGTTACTTGACGCGCAAGAACCAGCCGTATGTGTATGGCAATTACTCGATTTTCTTGGCTGAAATTGCGTCAACCACCAACGAAAACATTTTAACGGACTACTTGCTGAAACACGCAGAATCGGATGAACAGAAAGCGCAAATCCTGAACCACTACTTAGATGGGTTCAAAGGTACCGTCTTCCGTCAAACGCAATTTGCGGAGTTTGAGCACTGGGCGCATGAAGAAGCGGCAGCCGGCACGCCGTTGACGGCGGATTACTTGAGTAAGCAATACGCGGAAATCAACGACAAATACTACGGTCCAGCCGTTGAAAACACGGATGGGATCGAGTATGAGTGGGCGCGCATTCCGCACTTCTACATGAACTACTACGTCTACCAATACTCAACTGGTTTCTGTGCGGCGACAGCTTTAGCCGACCGCATCGTGAATGAAGAAGAGGGCGCATTAGACGAATACTTAACGTACCTGAAAGCAGGAAGCAGCGACTTCCCAATTGAGATCATGAAAACAGCAGGCGTCGATATGACAAATAAAGACTACATCGAACGCGCGATGAAAGTTTTTGAAGAACGTCTAAATCAGCTTGAAGAAATTGTCGACAAATTGTAGAATAGTAGACAGAAAGGTTCTGGCTCCCTGAGTAGAGAGACAGAACCTTTTTATGTTGGCTTATTTGCGTGAAAAAGAAATTTGGCGCAAATCAATCGAGCGATTTTCGTCAAAATGGAAATTCGCGTATTTTGAAAGGGTCAGCAGACGTGAAAAAGAATTTTCACGTAAATCAATGAGAATATTTACGCGAGAAGAGAAATACACGTAAATAAAGACACAAAAAGACGCATGGAGCACATTCCATGCGTCTTTTTTCCTTAATGAGCGAGCTCAAAAAAGGTCGTTTCAAAACGAATACTTGTCTCCGCGCCGGTTTTCGTTTTCAAGCCGGTAATGTTGACTTGGAAACGGTCGCCCGGCTTGTATGAAACAGCATCCGGACGGAAAATAATCGTGTAGGGAAGATTGCCGTAAGCGCCGGTGCTGATATTGAAGTACCCGTCGCTTGCCTGGGCGTTAAAAGTCCAGGTCTGCTTGTCATTCAAGCGGACCAATTCGACTTGTACATTTTGGGTGGCCTGGTTGTCATACTTGGCGGGATTTAACGAAACCGACCACGGATACACCCCGTTCCAGAAAGTGATATTCTTACCGCGATTGCTTAGAGGCATCGCTGTTTCAGCCGGCCACGACACAAAATCATAATCCACGTAACTCGCCGCCTGTTTGCCGCCGTATACTTTCATCGCGGAGTAGCGGTTGGCATAGCCGAAGCCCACTTCTTTTAAGGTCGGCGATAAGATCCATAACCGGTGGCCGACGCTTGCGATATTATTGGCATCCCCATCCTCCATATAACCGGAAGCAATGCTTTGAATAATGGAAGAGTAGCCCATCGCAATATTGCTGGTGGAGGCTCCTTTATACCCAAGCTGATACATCGCTTCCTCCATCTCCGCCGGTTTTTTCGGGTGATGCGTCAAAAGCCGGTTGGCGGCATTCACCACCGAAGCAGCCTGCGCTTCTTTATTGAACGCTTCATTCAATTGGAGATCCGCCGGTAAACCAGCCACGTAGCGGATGAAGTTGGTGACGTTCAAGGCTTCAGTTAAAGTAGTCTGTGTGAGCTGCCCTAATATATAAGGCGGCTGCGTCGAAGGCTGTTCCACAAATTCAACACGCCCGTTCACTGGTTTCAACGCGGCCCATTGGTGATTGATCTGAGCCGTGCGCGTTTGAATCTGGGCATCGGATAAGACCAAAGCAGCCTGTTTCTGGTTTAAATAATGGTACCAGCGGGCCACTTCCATTTCCGTTTGAGCGTTTGGAGCTAGACCATTATAGGAGGCAGAAGCCGCATCCAATTCCAGCGCTAAAGCCGCTTTTTGCGTCTCATCCATTTGGTGAATCGCAGCGACGCTCGGCAAGGCCCGCACTTGCTGCACAAAAGACAGTCCGACCGCGGCTTCTTTTTCCGTCAAGAAGCCTTCCCAGCGCATCACTTCCGCATTGTTTTTGACAGGGTCAGCTAAGCGGTTATACGTCGTTCTGACCGCCTGAATATCGGCCTTGGTCTGTAAGAACAGGCTGAATGCCATCTCAGAAATGTCCGCCACGCGCGGCAAACTGCGCGCACTCTCTACAAAATAAGTCCCTGAATCTTGGACGGCTTTTTCTTTTTGCGCCAAGTAGCCAGCCCATCTCACGACATCGTGATCCGCTTTAGCCGCAGCCGACAATTGACTGTACGAGCGGCGGATGCGAGCCATCTCATCAATGACGGGCGCCAATTCCTGTTCAGGCATTTGCCGAAGCTCGGACACATTCGGCAGCGCCTGGATCGCATTCACGAAGGAGATGCCGACTACGGTCTCTTTAACCGTTAAATAGCCTTCCCAGCGCTGGACTTCTGAGTGGTTCTGTTCCTCAGGTGACAGCTGATTGTATAAACTTCTGGTATGTAAAATATCGGCTTTGGTGGCATCAAAATTCATTAGGCCCGTGGCGCCATGAATCATTTGGTGGAGGAAAGAAACGTTCGGCAAGTCTTGCGCTTCTCTTAAAAAGACCGAAGCAGGAGTGGCGGCTTCTGCTGAAAAAGAGGCAGCAACGGGCGAGTGGGTTGGTGTAAGAGGAGGCACGGACGCTAAGAGTAGAGTGGCACTAGTTGTCCCAATGAGGAACCTTTTTGCGAATTTTTTCATGGTATGTACTCCTTATCCCTGTGAAATGTCGAGTCGTTTTTTGAACTGTAATATAATTGTAATATACTTATAATACTCTACCTGCTGAAAAATAGCAATCGGATGTTTTAGGCGATAGAAAAGAAATTAAAGCAACCCTTTGCCCTTGAAAGGGCTGCAGTAAAAATCTTGGGTTAAAATGCGTTTCGCCACCCTCGAGCATCCATTAAATGATAAAATGAGGGAAAGAACAGAGGAGGGAGGACCGCAACGATGAAAAAAAAGACCAACTACCTGAACCATTTTTTCTACTGGCTGACTACTGGCCTTATAATCTCAGTCATCTCGCATCTTGCCATTGAAGTCCTCCAGCGCGCGGGCTTCACCGGCATGTGGCTGCCGCTGCCTGTCTTTCTCCTGGGCACCGGGATTCTATTTGTCTTGTATACCTTGCTGAGCGCACTGCTCGGAAGCTCCACCCTGGGCGCTGTCGGCCTTTTCGTCACGGCGCTCACTTTAGGCATCAGCAACCGCGTGAAAATCCATTACCGGGCCGAACCGATCTTTCCCAACGAATTCGCCATCGTGAAAGAAGTGCCTTTTTTGGTCGAAATGATCGGCTGGTTTTATACGCTACTTATCCTCATAACGGTCTCGCTCGTCCTCCTGCTCACGATTTACGTTTACCGCACAAAGCTCAAGCCGAAGAAAGAGGGCGTCTCAAAAAGAGTCGAGTGGAGTGCAAGAATTGCCGGCATCCTTTTAGCGGGCGGGGCGCTGTTTTTCATCAGCCAGTTTCAAAAACCGGACCATGCGCTACGCGAAGTCTATGCCGATTACACCCATTGGACCTTTGATAATCAGCTAGAAGATTATCAGCGAAACGGCTTTATCGCTGGCTTTTTGGCCAGCATCGCGGCGGAGCCGATGGAAGCACCGCCGGATTATTCAAAGGAGCGCATTCAAGAGCTTGCGGAAAAATACCAAAAAAGAGCGACTGAGTGGAATAAGAATAAAGGGAGGGCGAAAGAGGATGTCAATATTCTCTTCGTGATGAATGAGAGCTTTTCCGATCCGTTCAATTTAGAAGGCCTCGACAGCAACCAAGACCCGCTGCCGCATTTTCGCAGCCTGGCCGAAGAAAATTTGAGCGGGAAAGTTTTGTCGCCGACTTTCGGAGGCGGGACCAACGCCAATGAGTTCCAGGCCTTGACCGGTTTTTCCTTGGAAACCTTCAACCCGCAGATCACCTCACCCTATACACAGCTGACGGACCGAATCGGAACCTATCCCAATATTGTCCGCAAACTCAAGCATGTGGATTACCAGACGACGGCGATTCATCCCTACAATAAAGACTTTTTCAAACGGGACGAAGTGTATGGCAAGATGGGCTTTGACCAGTTTCTTCATGAGGAGAAGATGGAACACCAAGAGACCTTAACCGAAGAGCACCTCTTTATTTCAGATGCCGCGGCCTATAAAGAAGCCTTGGACGTCCTCAATGCCACCGACCAAACCGATTTTATTCATGTAGTGACGATGCAAAACCATACGCCTTATTCGGAAAAATATGAGGCCGTGGCTTTTGAAGTCAGCGGCTCGGGCAATGAAGAGGAAGCCAATGGCTATTTCCAGGATTTGGCCAACAGTGACAGAGCGTTAGGGGAATTGATTGCAGAAATGGATCAGCACCCGGAACCCATATTGTTGTTTTTCTGGGGCGATCATCTGCCGGGGCTTTACCGCGGCGAGATCCGCACAGACAACTCCGACTTCAGGCTGCGGCAGACGCCGTTTTTGGTTTACAGCAACCGGGACCCCATTCAAGGCCATATCGAAAACACCAGCCCAGTTTACTTCCCCAATTGGCTTCATCAGTGGCTGGAGCTGGAAGTGTCCGCTTTCGATGCCTTGCTGATGCAGCTGGAAGAGGTGCTGCCGATGATGGATGACGGTTTGTATCTGGAAAATGATGAACTCCTCACCAGCCGGGAGGAGCTGCAGCCGGAAACGCTGGATGTTTTAGAAGAATACACCTTGATTCTGTACGATATGACCACTGGGCAGCAATACGCCCAGGACTTGGGCTTCTTCCAATAAATAAGAAAAACGACCACTCGCCATTGCTGGGAGTGGTCGTTTGTTGTTGTTTATACGGAACCATTTAACTTAATGATCTTTTTTAGTTCTTGTTTGACATCCTTTTGGATCTCTCTGCCTTCGTCCACTTTTTTTATGGGCGCTAGGCCGCAGATGGAATGCAGAATTTCTCGTTCCATTTCTTCACCCAGACGAATGGCTTCGTCATGGTAGCCGTCTTTGTAAACGACAGCGGCTGGTGTACCGGTGATACCCATATCGGAAGCGATTCGCAAGTTTTTACGGTAAATCTTTTTCGTTAAGTCGGATTCAAAATCTTCTTTAAACATTTCCATATCCAAGCCAATTTCTTCGGCGACTTGGAAAGCTAAATCGATT
>CAZKSU010000113.1:0-5804 GCA_964555455.1 uncultured Carnobacteriaceae bacterium | reverse complement strand
TGATCAGCAAACGGCCATAATCGCCATGGTCGGCCGGAAGAATAAACCAAGGCGCCGACTCCGTTGAAGTATGCTGGAAGGCATCCTCAAAAGCTTCCATCTGTTCCTCCCAATGTTTGCGGTCCGTTAAATCGCTCATGGAAAACTCCCAATTCTTATCGGGATTCTCGATCCGGTCCAGCAGCCGTTCTTTTTGAATCTCTTTAGAGACATGCAGATAAATCTTGACCATATAAAAGCCATTGTTGGCTAAATAACGTTCATAATTTCGAACATCCTCAAAGCGTTTCTGCCAGATTTCCGGATCCTTTTTAATCGCTTCCGGCAACGGTTCCTCTTCGATCGAGTTATACACCCGCGCGGCAATCAAATCTTCATAATGCGAGCGGTTAAAGACCCCGATCATCCCGCGCTCCGGCATGGCATCATGGAGACGCCAGAGAAAGTCGTGCTTCAAATCTTCTTTGCTGGGCTTTTCAAAAGACGTCGTATGCAAAGCCTGCGAACTCAGACGCGAGAACAAATAGCGCACTGCTTCATCTTTGCCCGCCGCATCCAAAGCCTGCAGCACAAAGATCAGGCCTTGGGTTTCCTCCGCCAACAAGCGCTGCTGCAGCTCCTGCAGTTTTTTCGTGTTTTCTTCCAGACGCGCATCAATCGCTTCTTGGCTGATGTCTTTGGCTTGAATATCCGTTTCAAAGTCGCTTAAATCAACCGGTTCCCCGGGTTTCACTTTAAATGCATCAATATCGATTTCTCTCATCTTCATCCCCACCTTTGCCTCTATTTTACTCCATGTTGGCTTTTTTTCGGTGTAAAATGCTTAAGCAGCTTTGATAAAATAACTCTGAAAACGTAAGACGATTGGTTTTTATCTCCTGCCTCTTTATGTTACGATTTGAGATAAATGAAAACAGAATGAAAATACCATGGGTGACTGGTTTACAAAAGGCACCCGTATTTTTTATGGAAAACAATGAGCAAATAGATGTGACAGAATTTTTAGAAAAGAACAGGTGAAGACAGATGAAAACAGTGAATGTACTCGTGACAGGAGTAGGAGGCCCCATCGCCCAGGGGATTATGATGGGCTTGAAAGAAATAGAACAGGTGCGGATTATCGGGGCGGATCGGCGGGCGCTGACTTCCGGCCATCATTTTTGTGATGCGACTTATCAGATTCCGCGCTATACCGATCTGGCCGCCTACAAACAGGCCATTTTAAAAATCATCGCAGACGAAGAGATTGTGGCCGTTTTTCCTGGCTTGCCGCCAGAAGTGGGCATTTACGATGCATTCCGCACAGAAATCCCGGCGGCCGTAGCGATTCCAGAAAGCGACCATTTTAAATTATTGGAAAACAAAGTGGCTACCTACAAGCTCTTGAAAGCAGTCGGTTTGGAAAAATATGTCCCGGAGCATTACAGCTTTACGCAAAACACCGAACTGCGCCAGATTATGGACAAAAAATTCCCGCACCGCACCTATGTGGTGGTCAAACCGGCAGAGAATTACGGGGCGATTGGGACTTCCGTCCTAACCGACCGCGACCATTTCCTGCAGGCGATGAGCCAAAACAAGAAAAAATATTTAAATGTTGAAGACTACTACGACATGGTGGACTTTGAAGGAGTCGAGCGCCTCGTCATGCCTTTCTTGGACTCCAAGGAGCACAGTGTCGACATCTATATGCACGAAGGCGAAGTGATTGTCGCCGTGCCTCGCGAACGGACCGGCGTGTCAAACGGCATTGTCTTAGAAGGAAAAGTCGTCTGCAATGAAGAACTGATCCAGGCGGCTTCCGAGATTGCCCGCGAATTGATGACGACCGGTTTTATGAACATCCAGTTTTTTGAAACCGAAACTGGCTACAAGCTGACCGATGTCAATCCGCGCTTTGCCGGCAGCCAGGTGATGAGCTTAGGAGCGGGTGTGAATTTCCCTTCTATTTTCCTGCACTATGAAGTGTTCGGTGAGCGGCTGGATATCGATCCGAAATGGGACACGCAAATGTTCCGCTACCGCGTGCCGAAATTTTACCATCATGAGGAGGCAGTCGACAGGGCTGCTTCATCGCAATTCAATTTAAACGAGAACCCATTGGCGAAAATCTAAAGCAATCGGAATCAATTCCATAGAGAAAAAGTAAGCGATAAGCCCCCTCTTTTGAGAGCGGCTTATCGCCTATTTTTTATTTCTTAATACCGACTATAAATTTCCCATTCCCAGGTGGAAGGTTTATGTTCGATGCCATATTCAATCAGATCGGCTAAATGTCTTCTGATGTCATGGTAGACATAGCGGCTCATCACAAATTCGGAGTCGTGGGTTTTGACAAACCTTGAAAATTTCACGCTGTTTATATCCAGATAGTTAAATGGATTCTCTCCGCGCTCATCCGGATTGCCTTTGTCGTCAATTAATTTATGCACATAGACACCGACAATGGCTTTGTCCATTTCGTACGCTTGTTTAATGGTGTAGTTGATCCATTTGCGCTTAGCGGTCTCTTCGCCAATTAAGACAACGACACAATCGCTCGCTTCAATTTGGCTGTCTACCCACTCTTCAATTTCAGCATCCGCTTTGTTTTCTACCTCTTCCCATTCATCCTCAGAAAAAGTTAAGCTCGTATCCATCTCAAACATCTTCCGTATTTTATAAGCCCGCCAATGATCCCGTTCATGGTGATAGCTCAAAAACACCTTTCTTGTTGACATCCCTCTGCTCTCTCCCTTATTAGTTTTCGATAGGCCATCCGTTTTGATCTCACAGTCAGTATAGCACAGATTCTCAATGGATTTTCTAAGGCTAATCATCCTGTTTCTTCTATAGTAAATGCTGGAAGAGTTCAACTGGTCGTTTTATGGCCTCTACCGGTTGTGTTTTGAATTTTCACAACCGGTAGACACTCCTTTTTGATCTGTTAATGAATTTGAAATCAATCATTCGGAAAAAATGCTTCAGATTAAAATTTCACAACCAGCAGGCAACAAACACGGTTGCCTTCCTAAATTTCATAATCGGCAGCAGCTACTTTTAGATGCGTTTCTTCTTTTCGCAACCACTGAAGTGATCATTCATGATTTAACCACTAGAGACGGATTTTAGTTTAGAAATCAAAAAACCTCTTAACTTTCTAAGAGGTTTTTAAAATCATAGAGTTTATTCTGCTGTGATGGCGATGACTTCAAGTTCAATCAAGACACCTTTCGGCAAGCGGGCTGCTCCCACCGTGGACCTTGCTGGAGGATTTTCGGTAAAGTATTCTGCGTAAATTTCGTTTACGATATCAAAATCCTCGACGTTTTCCATGAAAATCGATGTCTTGACCACATCATCCATAGTCGCACCGGCTTCTTCCAGCACAGCGGAGGCATTTTCTAACACTTGTCTCGCCTGGCTTGCGATATCTTCTCCCACCAGTTCATTGGTTTCTGGGTCATAGGGAATTTGCCCGGATGTAAAGATGACATTCCCCATTTTTACCGCCTGGGAATAAGGACCCACAGCTTCTGGTGCGTTTGTTGTATGAATAATTTCTTTTTTCAATGACATGCTCCTTTGTATTGTAATCGACTAAATCTAGTGTATCACTTCGTAACCTTCTTTTGCCAATACTTCGTAAATCTCTTGAATATGCTTGCGGCCTCTTGTCTCTAGCCCCATTGTGACTTCAACATCGCCTAAGCGGATATGCGGCTTGACGTACGTTTGTGAAATGGTTGAGATGTTGGCCTTTGTATCGGCAATCACTTCCAGCAACGTCTTCAGATGACCCGGCTTATTCGGAATCGAAACTTTGATTTCTACAAGCAGCCCATTATCGATCAGATTGGAATCAATAATATTTTTCACCAAATTCATATCAATATTTCCGCCAGAAACCAACGCGACAATTGTGCTGTTTTCAAGATTGATTTTATCCGCGATCAGGGCTGCCGTAGTGACTGCTCCGCCACCTTCGACCACTAGTTTTTCTTTTTCGACCAGTTGAAAAATGGCTCTTTTGATTTCATCCTCTGTTACCGTCACGATGTCATCCACATATTCTTTGACGATATCATAGGTGATTTGCCCGGGCTGATTGACGGCAATTCCATCTGCAATCGTCTTTTTGGCCGGACTTCGCATGACCCTTCCCGACGAAAGGGATTGTTTCATACTATCGGCATTCTCGGATTCCACACCGATGATTTTTATATCCGGCTTCAGGGCTTTTGCGGCAATGGCGATGCCTCCGATTAAGCCACCCCCGCCGATAGGAACCACAATCGCATCCACATCTTCCAGCTCTTCAAGGATTTCTAAGCCAATCGTGCCTTGACCAGCAACGACATGGGCATCATTAAACGCATGCATCAGTGTCGCGCCTGTTTCTTGCTGGATTTCACGCATCTTATCGCCCGCTTCATCGAAAGTATCCCCAAAAAGGACCACCTCCGCCCCGTACCCTTCAGTCGCAATGATCTTAGAAGTCGGTGCATCGACGGGCATGACAATCGTCGCTTTCACGCCATTGGCAGAGGCGGCGAGTGCGACGCCTTGCGCATGGTTGCCAGCCGAAGAGGCAATCACGCCTTTTCGTTTTTCTTCTTCGGTTAAATGGGCCAACTTGTTATAAGCGCCCCGGACTTTAAAAGAACCCGTTTTCTGCATGTTCTCCGGTTTCAAGAACACTTGGTTGTTGCGGGCATTGGTTAAGCTTTTGCTTGGAAGCAAAGGGGTGCGGTAAATCTCGTTTTTAATGACTTCCCTTGCTTGTTTGATTTCCTCTAGTGTGATGTTCAATAGAGTCCCTCCTTTTATAGTGTTATTTTTTTCATTTTACCATATTGAGGATGTTTCTGAAACGCAGAGAGGTCGTCACAAAAAATTAAGCTTACCAGTTGCTTTTCTCTTTTTCGCAACCGGCAGATGAGTTTTGGGTTGAATGTTTTTGAAGTTTACCCGTAAACCTCTACCTTTCTAAGGTTTTTCAAGCAAATGTATACAAATAGACCAATATTTTACGTGAAATTAGAATTTGGTATAAATCGGGAAAGTTATTTACGTGAAAACTGCTTTTCATGTAAATCCTTCGGCTAGAAATCCGTGAGAAAAAAATTTCACGTCATTTATTCTATTTATTTACGTCAAAAATCATTTTGACGTAAATACGCACCTTTTAATCCTGTTTCTACTATATAAATGCCCAACAAAAAAACCGATCTCTTCTATTAGAAAGAGACCGGTTCATATTTACAACATTTGATTAACCAAAGCCTGGATTGTTTGATAATCATAACCCGCATCCGCCAGCTGTTTTTTACGAACTGCGCCGGAGCCCCATGTATTGGTGCGGATGATTTTAAGGGTTATTGACCATTGATTTTAAATAGGAAAGAAGCTGTCGTCTAGAAATTCTGCTCAACATGCTCTACTATATACATTAATAGTATATTACTCACTCAAATGATAAACTGTTTAATATAAATAAACACTATGGAATGAACTAATGGATATTTCCAGTAAAGGAGAAAAAGCTTGTATAAATTTATCATGATGATCGGAATACTTACGATTCCGATTTGGGGAATTGTCTTTTGTTTGAATTTAATTACGATTATGGAGAACATGCAGGCAAAGAGGGATTACAAGAAAAACAAGTTTTGGTTTACCTGCTCTTTCGTTATCATTATCACGGTACTTACTTTCGTCCTCGTAAACTCTACCGTCCCTCAATAACAATCAAAAAAAAGACCATCCGCGGCTTATCTAAGTGCGGATGGTCTTCATTATTATGGCTACAACTATTATTGATT
>CAZKSU010000112.1:0-5812 GCA_964555455.1 uncultured Carnobacteriaceae bacterium | reverse complement strand
ATCACGGTACCACCTTTATTCATTGATTCATCGCTGAATCAACCTCGTTAAGTACGTTCCTGTTGGAAGTATACTCTTTCTCTGTAACGGGAGTACCCGAATAGTCCTCGCTTCCGCTTAAACCATCAATGTTCAGAGACCATTTTCCTGGACTTTATGTCACTCGTTCACACCGGCCACGAGCTCTCTGATGACAAAAGGATCCAGTACTTATCTCTTCACTACACGTTTCATATTTGAATGTTATATAAAATCTTATCAGATGAGGATCTGTATGTCAATAGTTTTATTAGAAATGAATGAATAAAGTAAATATTTAACCTTTAAAATGAGAATTTGATTGGAATACGCTCATTTTACTGTTATTATCTAAGAACAAGAATTGTGGAGGGACATAAAATGAAAGTAGCGAAATTTGGAGGCAGCTCCCTGAGCGATGCGACACAGATTAAAAAGGTGGGCGAAATCATAAAAAAGGATGAAGCCATTAAGTTTGTGGTAGTCAGCGCTCCAGGCAAACGCCATGCACAGGATACAAAAATAACAGATCTATTGATTGCTCTGCATACAAATAAAATCGTAAATATGGACGTAGAGCCAATCATACAGAATATCTTAAACCGCTTCAAAGAAATTATTGATGATTTAAATTTGGACGAAAGAATCCTCACTTATTTTAAAAATATTTTAAATAAATACCTGGAGACGATTCATAAGCCGGCTCGTTTGCTGGATGCCCTAAAATCATGCGGGGAGGATTTTAATGCTCTTGTAGTCAGTGAATATTTAAATAGTATCGGAGTAGAATCAAGGTACATGTCACCAAAAGAGGCCGGCATCACTATGACGGACAATCCCGGAAATGCTCAATTAATTAATACTTCTTATCATAAAATTAAGCAATTAAGAGGCGGCAAAGAAGTTCTTGTCATTCCGGGTTTTTTTGGCTATACCGAAACGGGCGACATTGTCACTTTCTCTAGAGGCGGTTCAGATATTACCGGTGCGATTATTGCTCGAGGCGTAAGCGCGGATGTTTATGAAAACTATACAGATGTCAGCTATATCTACTCCGCACACCCCGGAATCATAAAAAACCCGCACCCTGTTTCAGAAATCACTTATCGTGAGATACGTGAGCTCTCGTATTCTGGCTTTAATGTCTTTCACGATGAAGCCTTGCAGCCTCTTTATGAGGTTAAAATTCCGGTTTTAATTAAAAATACAAATGAGCCTGAAGTCGAAGGGACTCGGATAGTTTCAGATCGAAATGATGTGGAAGAATTCCCAGTAGTCGGTATAAGCGGCGATGCAGGTTTTCTCTCGATTACAATTAAACGCTACCTGCTGAACCGGCAAGTTGGTTTTTTACGCCGATTGTTGCAAACTTTTGAAAATTTTGGATTGTCTATCGAACATGTCCCTACGGGTATCGATGATGTTTCCATTGTTTTACGTTCTGATCAATTTGAAGGAAACAATAAACTGCAGGAGCTTCAATCTACTATACAAAAAGACTTCAGTCCCGAATGGATTCATGTGGAAAAAGATCTAGCCATTATTGCAGTTGTCGGTGAAGGGATGCGCGATACAATTGGTATTGCGAATAAAGCCACCCGCGGCTTTACTGAAGCGGAAGTCAGTTTACGTATGATCAACCAGGGGGCTTCAGAAATCAGTATGTTCTTCTCTATTCCGGCTAAACGGTTAAACGATTCGCTTCATTGTCTTTACAAAGAATATTTCGGATAACGAAAAACTCCTCTACCTTCCAGTAGAGGAGCTTTTTTATTCGTTGTAATACACATTCACTTTATCGTGCTGACAATTAGGCACTTCAGACAAGGCTTGCAGAATGTCCTCTGCCTTTTCTTCAGGGCATAAAGTAAGCAGAGTTGGACCGGCTCCGCTGATTACAGTTGCATAGGCGCCGTTTTTTAGGGAAATTTCCTTAATTTCGTCGTACTCTTTAATTAAAGGACGTCGATAAGGTTCATGGAATTGGTCTCCCATCATTAACTGCCCCATTAAAGAATAATCGTTATGAGCCATTGCCATGAGCATCACATTATTTTTTGCATTTTGACTAACGGCTGTTTGACGATCATAGTTTTTAGGTAAAGCGGCGCGGGCTTCTTCTGTCCTAATTTCGTAAGCAGGAATTGAGACAATCAATGACACGCCCTCTAAACGCATCGTATAGTAGGCCAGTTTTCCTTCTTCATAAAAGCCTACAAACACGCCGCCTGTAACACATGGACCGATATTATCAGGATGCTTTTCTACATGGGTGCCTAAAAAAACTTTATCTTCTTCCGATAAATTCAGCTCTAAAAAATGATTGGCCAGCTCCATCCCAGCGACCAAAGCGCTAGAAGAACTCCCTAGACCATGGGCTAGAGGAATGTCACTCGCCATATCGATTTCTAAAGGCGGCATCTCCAGATCGTATTGCCTGGCCACATATTGGGCCATTCCAACGACCATGTTTTCTTCATCAGCGGGCAGAACTTCAAGCTCTTTTGATTTGAAATTAAAGTGCCAGGCTTCAGCCGGCCGTGCAGTGATTGTTAAAAACTTATCGACAGCTACTCCGATTGAATCGAACCCCAAACCTAGATTGGCACTAGTAGCCGGTATTTTAATCGTTAGATCACTCATGAGCAGTCAAACTTTCTATATATTGAATCACTTTCTCCTGATCATTTGGAAGTTTGGTGGTTTTATCCAGAGACACTTGGATGGCAGTATCGGAATCTTTCAGACCATTCCCTGTCAAGACAGCAACCACTCGAGACCCTTTAGGAATCTCTCCTTTAGCAAGCGAGCGAATTAAGCCTGCAATGCTGGCAGCAGAGCCAGGTTCAGCAAAGATGCCTTCTTCGCTGGCGATATATTGATACGCTTCAATAATCTCCTCGTCAGAGACAGACTCAATTAAACCGCCAGAGGAATCTCGGGCATCCACAGCCAGATCCCAGCTAGCTGGGTTTCCAATTCGAATGGCTGTAGCAATTGTTTCTGGCTGTTCGATCACTTTGTCTTGTGTGATGGCTGCCGCCCCTTCTGCTTCAAATCCAAAAATTTTAGGCAGCTTTGTCCCTTTCTTTTCATGATACGCTTTAAACCCTTTCCAGTATGCTGAAATATTCCCGGCATTTCCTACTGGAATGGTTAAATAATCAGGAGCATCTCCAAGGGCATCAATAAGTTCAAAAGCAGCGGTCTGCTGCCCTTCTACACGATAGGGATTCACAGAGTTTACAAGCTGTATCCCTTCAGATTCTTCAGCTATTTTTCGGACCATCACTAATGCATCATCGAAGTTGCCTTCAATTTCGATGATTTCAGATCCATACATCAGTGCCTGGGCTAATTTACCGATAGCCACTTTTCCTTGTGGAATAATAACGATTGATTTTAATCCTGCTCTTGCTGCATAGGCGGCGGCTGAAGCGGAAGTATTCCCCGTTGAAGCGCAGATTACAGTATGTGCTCCCTCTTCTTTCGCTTTAGCAACCGCTAAAACCATTCCGCGGTCTTTGAAGGATCCTGTTGGATTCAGACCATCAAACTTCGCAAAAGCTTCCACACCATATTGATCACTCAGTTTATTCAGCCGAATCAGAGGCGTATTCCCTTCATTTAATGTAATATCAGGGGTGGCCTCAGTGACCGGCAAATCCTCTTTGTATGTTTCTAATAAACCTTCCCACTTCGCCATATTATTTCCCCTCTCTTGTTATTCGATACATGGCACCAACGGCTGCTTTATTTAACAATGTTGTTTTTTCTTCATTAGTCAGAGGCGCCGTTTGAACTGCAAAGGCATGATCTCCTTCAAATGGGTGATATAGAATGTTTAAATCTTCTAAAACTTTTTTCGCCTGATCGGCACTCTGGTTAAATCGGACGTAATATGGGTGTTCGGTAAAGGAATCTGCTATTTCTGCTGTTTGTTTTGGAATACGATTTCCTTTATAACCAAACTGAGCAATGTCCATAATATCTGCTACGATGGCCGAAGCCGTTTCTAAACTTCCAGCACCCGGTCCATAAAACATAGTCTCTCCTACAGCATTTCCATTTACAAATACCGCATTCATCGCCTCATCGACGGCAGCTAATTGGTGATTTTCAGGCAGGAATGTCGGTTGAACGCTGATTTCCAAATGTTCACCATCAAATTCGCTTAACCCTAATAACTTCATAACATAGCCATGCTGTAAACCAATCTTGATATCTTCTACAGCAACTTCACGGATGCCTTGTACTGGTACTTCTTCAAGATTTACCTTTCGATTATAGGCTAGACGTGAAAGCAGTGTGATTTTACGTTGAGCATCAAAACCGTCCACATCATTAGTAGGGTCTGCTTCTGCGTATCCCTTCTGGCTAGCTTCTTCTAAGGCTTGGTTGAAATCCATGCCTTCTTGGGTCATTTTCGTTAAAATGTAATTCGTGGTTCCATTTAAAATACCCAAGACCCGAGACAGTTTATTCGCTCTCAAGGTATAAAGCAAATTATGAATAATTGGCACTCCGCCTGCAGATGTCGCTTCATAAGCTAACTGTACTTGCTTTTCATTGGCAAGTTCAGCTAATTCATCAATATGCAATGCAAGCATATCTTTATTGGCACTTACTACATGAACACCTTTGCTTAACAGTTTTTTATGGACGTCATACGTAAAATCAATACCGCCTAATACTTCAACAGCTAAATCAAATTCCTCATCTAGTAATCCATCCATTGTTTGTACATGTTTGATTTTTGTTAAATCGCAATTATGAAGATTCAAAAGGGTTTCTCCAAAGACGTGGGTCACTTCTATCGGTTCTCCAATTTGTTCTTGAATATGGGTTTGATTTTCTTGAATCACTTTTAATACACCACTACCGACAGTCCCTAAACCTAATATTGCTACTCTCATCCAATACCCTCCTGAAAAATATGTATATTTCTTTTTATAATTTGTTTTATTCTAACAATTTATTAATGAAATAGCAATACCGTTAATGGTTTATTCATTAAACTCTCATAATTAAAAAGTGAGAGCTTTTCACAGGGTGAAAATAATCGGACGTTATACATCCAAAAAGCCTCACACAAAAAAATGTGTGAGGCCTTATTTTGAAAATCTCTTTTATTCAGATGCAGCATCACTTTCAGGCACTATAACTCCGCCTAACTGACGACTCCCAGCATCACCTGTTGGTTGGGTTTCATAATCATCGGCCCCATCATGTACAATGAGCGCGGTACCTTGCCCATTATTATGGAGCGAGTAACGTCCTTCAGCCGGGTTTTCTTCTAATGTTGCATTCGGAATGTGCTCTTCGCCCGATACTTCTCCTGTAGCATCTACTACAATATTTGGCAAGTCACCTAAGTGAGGCCCAGTTTCAGAGTTAGTGCCGTGCTCAACATCTGTCGGGTTCCAGTGGCTTCCTGCATCTTCAAAATCAGGAGCTGTAGCTGAACCTGTTTCGTGAATATGCATGCCAAATTCCCCTTCTGGTAAACCCGATAAGGAATAAGCAACGGTGACTCCATCTTCGGTTTCGGTAAAGACAGCTGTTCCGCTGGTTTCATCGTCCGAATTCACCATTGAAACTTCAACTGTTCCAGATTCAGGCGTCTGTTCCTCGGCTGGGTCTTCGGTTTGTTCTCCAGCTTCTTCGCCTGGCGTTTCATCTACAACTTCTTCAGTCGTTGCTTCTTCATCTGGTGTGGCTGTTTCATCAGCTGTCTGGTCATCTGCACAAGCAGCTAGCAGTAAAGCTGAACTTAAAAATAACATAGGTAATT
>CAZKSU010000111.1:0-5836 GCA_964555455.1 uncultured Carnobacteriaceae bacterium | reverse complement strand
CAGTTGACAAAAACAAGTTTTTTTCATAAAATTATATAGTCTGTTCGCATCATGTTAATGATTGCATTAACGAGATAACTTTAAGAATAAGATTCTCAAGAATTCAGGAGGTGTTTTATATGTCAGAAGGATTAACATATCAACCAAAAAAACGTAAAAGAAAAAAGGTACACGGATTCCGTAAAAGAATGAGTACTAAAAATGGCCGTCGTGTTTTGAAAAACAGACGTCGTAAAGGTAGAAAACGTTTGACTCATTAAAAAATGAAGAATTCGTTTTAAAATTAAAGCGACAGGATCTCATTCGTTTGAGTGAATGTCGCTTATTTTGATACTTATTTCATGCTTACACGATAAGAGGAGTAAGTGTAGAATGAGAAAAGCTTATCGAGTGAAGTCTGAAAAAGACGTTCAAAAAGTTTTTCAAGAAGGAGAATCCAAAGCGAATCGTCAATTCGTTGTCTATAAGCTTCCTAAAAAAGGACAGAATCATTTTCGAGTAGGCATTTCTGTAGGAACCAAATTGGGGAATGCTGTTGTTCGAAATAAGATCAAACGAAGAATTCGTCATGCTTTAATGGAACTGGATAAAGAACAAGACTTTGATCATGCGTTGGATTTTATAGTGATTGCTAGACAACCGGTGTCGAAGATGAGCTATGAACAAATTAAAAAAAGTTTGATTCATGTTCTTTCTTTATCTGGCCTTATCAATAGAAAATAAAAATTGAATACATTTAGGAGAGAAGAATAGTGAAAGAGTTTTATCAAAGAAATAAAAAGACACTCTTAATGCTTACTCTTGCTGCTTTCGTTATCTTTCTAGCTGCCTGCGGGCGTTCCGACGTCATTACTGCAGAAAGCGAAGGATTTTGGGATGGCGTTATTATTTATAACCTGTCTCGTTTCATTCTCTGGTTATCTGACCTGTTTGGCGGAAGTTATGGTACAGCGATCATTGTCTTCACTGCTTTGGGACAAATTCTGCTTTTACCATTAACTAATTATCAGCAAAAAACCATGGAAAAAACACAAGAAATTCAGCCAGAGCTTGAAGCGCTTCGAGAAAAATATTCTGCAAAAGACGAAGCTACACAAGAAAAGCTGGCAGAAGAAACGAAAAGAATCCAAGATGAAGCCGGCGTTAACCCGCTGATGGGTTGTTTACCATTATTGGTTCAAATGCCAATTTTCATTGCCCTCTATCAAACAGTTATTCGTACACCGGAATTAGCTTCAGGTAATTTCTTGTGGTTAGAGTTAGGGGAGCCGGATCCTTATTTCATCCTTCCTTTAATTGCTGCAGGATTTACTATGCTAAATAGCTGGTTAACACAATACGGGAATTTACACTCGCAATCGAATGTCATGACTTATGTTATGCCTGTTATGATTTTCTTTATTACATTTAGAATTTCTGCCTCACTAGCTCTTTATTTTGCAGCCTCAAACGCTGTTCGAGTAGTTACTACGCTGATTTTCAATAATCCATTTGAAAAACGCCGTAAGTTAGAAGAAAAAGAAGAACAGAAAAAAGAAGCCGAACGCAGAAGAAAACGAGCACTGAATAAAGCCAGAAAAATGGGTAGAAGTGTTAAAAAGTAATTTTTGTTCTATAATAAGAATAAGAAAACAACGAACATCGGATGGAGGATTAGACTCGTGAATGATAAATATATTGCACAAGCAGCGACTCAGGAAGAAGCCATCATTAAAGGTCTGAATGCTTTAGGAATTTCAAGAGATGAAGCAACCATAACAGTTGAAGAACCTGGGAAAAAGGGTTTTTTGGGGATTGGACAGAAAGATGCAGTTGTTATTGTTGAAAGAAAAGAAAAAGTAAATATCGTCGATGAATTCTTATCGAATGAATTTGATATGGGCCGAAATACTCAATCACCGACAACTGAAGAGCCAGCTGCTCAAGAAAAAGAAGAGGAAAGATCAGAAGAAGCAGCACTTTCTGATGAAGAACGTGAAAAACCATTAGTGAATGAAGATCCGAAAAAGGTGGAAGCTAAAGCACAGGAAGACGCAGCTACGAAAGAAGAAATTTTAGCCGGCCGTGAACCAGCGGATGTTGAAATTCTCGGCGAAGACGGCGATTACGACCAGGAATATGAGGACACAGATGATTTCTATGATGCTGACGAAGAAGAGGATGACTATGAAGAAAAAGACGCCTCTGAATTAACTGAAGAAGATATTTATGCAAGAGACCAAGCAGCCATCGAAGACGTTCGTCAATATTTGAAAGAAATTATTCTAGCAATGGGCGTCGATGATGTTGAAGTGTATACAAGTCGCGTGAAAAACAATGTGAAATACGACATCGAAACGAAAAATGCCGGACTAGTGATTGGCCGCCACGGTAAAGTGTTAAACGGTCTTCAGACACTGGCACAGAACCATATGCATCAGTTAGCGCACAGTAAAATTAATGTACGAGTAGATGCTGAAAAATACCGTGAACGACGTAGAAATACAGTAGAGAATTTAGCTAACCGTACAGCAGAAAAAGTGATCAAGACGAACCGCCAAGTAAAACTAGATCCTATGCCTGCTCATGAGCGGAAACAAATTCACCGCTACCTCAATCAGAATTCAAAGGTGAAAACTCACTCAGAAGGACGCGAACCAAAACGCTACTTAGTGGTTGAACCAGCAGATTCGTAAATAGGAGGATTTAGAAGAACGCCGCTCGCGGAGCGGCGTTCTTTTTTATCTTCTGTACATTTTTACTATAATTTTCCATTTGAAAAAGGTATCATTAGAAAAGATAGCATTGAAAGTGTGATAGAAAATGAGTATGGAAAAAGTAATCGCTTATGTAAATACAAACCGCGGGAATGGTCAAAAAGAAAGTTTGGATCGGCTCTTGGCTTTACTCGACCAATTAGGAAACCCGCATAAGGATTTAAAGGTTATACATATTACAGGTACAAATGGAAAAGGCTCGACGGCTGCAATCTTGCAATCAGTTTTTCGTGAAGCAAGGCTAAATGTGGGGCTTTTTACCTCACCGCATTTAGAAGTTGTGAATGAACGGATCCGATTAAATGGCGAATATATTACAGATGCTGATTTTATCCGATTAGTGGATCAAATCGAACCGCATGTTTTGGCTTTAGAAGAAAAATTCAAAGTAAATTATTATGCCTTTGAATTATTAACGGCCGTTGCTTTTTTATACTTCCAAGAGAAGCAGCCAGATATTATCTTGCTGGAAGCAGGAATCGGAGGCCGGTTGGATGCTACGAATGTGATTGAGCAATCAGAAGTTTCGATTATTACTTCGATTGGCTTGGATCATGTTTCGGTTTTAGGAGACACGCTAGAGGAGATCATGGCTGAAAAAGTGCATATACTGAAAGAAAATGGACACTTGATAGTAGGACCCGTCACGGAATCACTCAAACAAGTCGCAAAAAAACGCGCAAAAGAAGTGAACGGCACAGTGACTTTTCTTGAAAAAAACGATCTCACTATACATGAATCGTCTTTAGGGCGGCAGGTTTTCTCCTATAAGAAATGGAAAAATGTTCAATTAACTCTCCTGGGCCTGCATCAAATTGAAAATGCCAGTTTAGTGCTGGAAACTTGTCAACTGCTGATGGATAAAGGCTGGCCGCTCTCGCAAGACAGGATATATCGAGGGTTAGAAAAGGCTTTTTGGCCGGGAAGATTTGAAAAAGTCTTTGATGACCCTTTGTTTTACATGGACGGGGCACATAACGAAGAGAGCGTCAATCGAATGGTCGAAACGTTAGAGACAACTTTTCCAGATAAAAAGTTTTACTTTGTCTTAGGCATGATGAAAGACAAAGCTTATTGTGAAATGATCCAAAAAGTGACCCATCTTGCGAAAGCTTTCTTTTTAGTTTCTCCTGATTGGCAGCGTGGTTTTGATGTGACAGAAGCTGCGGATGCGTTAACGGAAGCAGGTTACCAGGCGAAAGCAATGGCGAACATCGAAGAAGCTCTGGCGGTTATTCAAAATGACATTCCTAAAGACGAAACGGTGATTCAATTTGGCTCTCTTTACCTCGTTGGCGATATGAAGAAAGCGCTAGAAACCGGCAAAAAACTTTAAATGTGAAAAAAAAGTAGACATTTATTCAAAAAAAGGTTGACAAGCCTTTTAACCCGTGTTATGATTACTCATGTAGTATTTTAGTTAACAAAAAAGCAAGTGGTAAGTTAAATCAAGTTCTATTAATTTCCCGTTTATTTTTTGAAACATGATATTATGAATATTCGTGCAAAGAGCACAATGGAGGGAATTTTAATATGAACACAGGTACAGTAAAATGGTTTAACGCAGAAAAAGGTTTTGGATTCATCGAACAAGAAGGCGGAGAAGACGTATTCGTACATTTCTCAGCAATCCAAGATGAAGGTTTCAAAACTTTAGAAGAAAATCAAACAGTTACTTTTGACATCGAGCAAGGTGACCGTGGACCACAAGCTTCTAACGTACAAAAAGCGTAATTAAACCTTTAAAACAAATAACACTCTAGTCCTTAGGGCTAGGGTGTTTTTTAATGCCTATTTTCTGTTCGCAGCGTTTCTCGCTAGAACGATAAAGGAAGGGTTATAAAAATTTCAAAAAAATGAGACAAACCCCTTGAAATCGAGAGAAAGAACAGCTAAAATGGTAGGCGCAATCAGAAAACAATCAAATAATGAGACTTAAAGAGTAGTGAAAGTACTTTTTACCTAGGGATTTTGCCGTTATTATGAAGGCTATGATCAAAGATTTTGGACATTCAGGTAAATAAAGTGCTTTTTTTATTTGGAAAAATGACAGCATACAGAAAAGTAAAGGAGTAAGGAAATATGGCTATTGATTTTGATACAATTGCTGCAATTTCAACTCCACCAGGTGAAGGTGGGATTGGGATTGTTCGTTTAAGTGGAGACGAAGCGCTTGAAATTGCCGATAAAGTGTACAAAATGGGGAAAAAAATACTCAGCGATCAACCTACCCACACGATTCACTACGGCAATATTTACGACCCAAAAACAGAAGAAAAAATAGATGAAGTTATGGTTACGGTCATGAAAGGACCAAAGACCTATACACGTGAAAATATTGTTGAAATCAATACACACGGCGGTATTTATGTGACAAATAAAGTCCTTCAAATATTATTAGCCTCGGGTGCACGCCTGGCTGAACCAGGTGAATTCACAAAACGTGCTTTCTTGAATGGACGGATTGATTTATCACAAGCAGAGGCTGTGATGGATGTTATTCGTGCGAAAACCGATTCAGCCATGCACAACGCCATTTCTCAACTGGACGGAAACCTATCTGAATTGATTCAAGAAATCCGCCAGGAAATTTTAGAAACACTTGCGCAAGTAGAAGTGAATATTGATTACCCAGAATACGATGATGTCGAAGAAATGACTTCGAACCTCTTAAAAGAAAAAGCAATTGACGTGAAAGCGCAAGTGGAGCGTATTTTAGAAACTGCGCAACAAGGTAAAATTTTACGGGATGGTCTGGCCACAGCGATTATCGGCCGACCAAACGTTGGTAAATCAAGTTTACTGAATGCTTTTGCACGTCAAGATAAAGCGATTGTGACCGATATTGCGGGAACGACGCGTGATGTGATTGAAGAATTCGTAAATGTGAAAGGTGTACCGCTTCGACTAATCGACACGGCCGGAATTCGCGAGACCGAAGACGAAGTTGAACGTATTGGGGTTACGCGCAGTAAGAAAGCTATCGATGAAGCCGAATTGGTTTTGCTGGTTTTTGACCAAAGCCAGAAATTGACGGATGAAGATTTTGAAATGATGCGTTTGACAGAAAATAAAGAACG
>CAZKSU010000110.1:0-5836 GCA_964555455.1 uncultured Carnobacteriaceae bacterium | reverse complement strand
GTAATAAAAATGGATTTAAGTAAATACATCGCATCTGTGCCAGATTACCCGCAAAAAGGGGTCGTTTTTCGTGATATCTCGCCTCTGATGGCAAATGGTGAAGCTTATGCATACGCCACACAGCAAATTGTTGAGTATGCAAAAGACAAAGATGCAGAAATGATTGTCGGGCCGGAAGCACGCGGATTTATTGTAGGCTGTCCTGTTGCATACGCTATGGGAATAGGTTTTGCACCGGCGCGTAAAAAAGGGAAATTACCTCGTGACGTCGTTGAAGTGAATTACGGGCTTGAGTACGGCGAAGATACGCTTCAATTGCATAAAGACGCCATTAGACCTGGCCAGAGAGTATTAGTAGTTGACGATTTGCTAGCAACAGGGGGTACCTTGGCTGCTACCATTGAATTGATTGAGAAATTGGGCGGTGTTGTTGTAGGTACTGCTTTTCTGATTGAGTTAGAAGAATTAAGAGGCCGCGATAAGATTGAAGGCTACGACATTTTTACCTTGCTCAAATACTAAGTTAACGAATAACGTTAAAAAGAGCTCCCCGAAGGGAGCTCTTTTGCTTATTTTATCGATCCGTTTTAAAAAACATGTGTACGAAATAAAGAGACGACCTTGCCTAGAATAGAGACGTCAGGGAGAATAATTGCATCCAGGTCGTCATTTTCTGGCTGCAGTCGAATGTGATTCTCTTCTTTATAAAATCTTTTACAAGTTGCTTCATCTTCAGCGGTCAGTGCAATAACTACATCCCCATTATCTGCAGTTTCTTGCCGCTTCACAATCACTAAATCGCCGTCTAGTATCCCTGCCTTGATCATACTGTTACCGCGAATAGTCAGCATAAATAAATCGTCGCTGTCATAATTGATGTGTTCAGGAACCGGAAAGAAATCTGTCGCTTCTTCTATAGCTAAAATGGGCGCTCCTGCTGTAACTACTCCTAAGAGGGGGATTTGACCTGTGTTTTCAGAAATCCCTAATTTATTTAAGCCGCTTTCTGTTACTTCTATTGCACGGGGTTTAGATGGGTCTCGCACAATGTATCCATGTTTTTCTAAACGCGCTAAATGACCATGAACAGTAGATGTAGAAGCCAGACCGGTAGCATTACAAATTTCTCGAACCGTCGGCGGGTAACCGCGGTCAGATACTTCCTCATATATAAATTGAAGGATTTCGTGTTGTTTTTCGCCTTTTCGTCCTCTTTTTGCCATAAAAACACCTCTTTACTTCGTTAGTTTATATTCTTAAAACGATTATATCATAGGGTTTTCTATTAATCAAACATCTGTTCGCGAAAGGTTTGTTAGTTTTCTAAAGAAACCTCCTCTTATTTCCTCTTTCAAACTAGTTATTTAGTTGTAAGTTTGGTATTATTAATACTGGAAATATTTATAAGGAGCTGAACTATGCTACCAGATAATTTACTAGAACGCATCAATGAATTAGCGAAGAAAAGTAAAAATGAAGGTTTGACGTCTGAAGAAGCTAAAGAACAAGAAAAACTGCGCAAAGAATATCTGAAATTATTCCGCAGTCAAATGGAAGAACAGCTAGCTTCGATTAAAGTAGTCGATGAAGAGGGCAAGGATGTCACGCCTGCAAAATTGAAAAAATTAAAAAAAGCTAAAAAAAATCAACGAAGAAAATGAGAGGAATGACAGAATGTTTGACACTATTGATCAACTCGCTGTAAATACAATACGTACTTTAAGTATTGACCAAGTAGAGGCTGCAAATTCCGGACACCCAGGCCTGCCAATGGGCGCAGCTCCGATGGCCTATGCTTTATGGTCTAAGCATTTAAATGCAAATCCGAAGAATTCACAATGGTTTGACCGCGACCGCTTCATTTTATCCGCTGGCCATGGTTCAGCCATGCTTTATAGTTTACTTCACCTATCAGGTTATGACGTCTCAATGGATGACTTGAAAAATTTCCGCCAGCTCGGTAAAAATATGCCAGGGCACCCTGAAGTTCATTTGACCGACGGAGTTGAAGCAACAACCGGTCCCCTTGGACAAGGCATAGCAAATGGCGTAGGGATGGCAATGGCTGAAGCTCACCTTGCAGCAACTTACAATAAAGAAAACTACCCAGTGGTGGATCACTATACGTATGTACTATGTAGTGATGGGGATTTACAAGAAGGAATCTCTCATGAAGCCGCTAGTTTAGCCGGTCATTTAAAACTCGGAAAGTTAATCATGCTGTATGACTCAAATGATGTTCAATTAGACGGTCCGACAGATAAAGCGTTTAGCGAAAATATTGAAAAACGTTTTGAAGCTTATGGATGGGACTACTCTCGAGTAGAAGACGGGAATAATATCGCCGATATCCATGAGGCAATTGAACAAGCAAAAACTGTCACAGATAAGCCGACGATTATTGAAGTGCGTACTGAAATAGGCTACGGGGCAGAAAATGCGGGAACAGCCGAAGTCCATGGAGCGCCTTTAGGCCCAGATGGGACAACTTATGCCAAAGCTAGCTATGAATGGGAAGGCGAAGACTTTACAGTTCCGGAAGAAGTCTACACTCGTTTTGAAGAGAATATGGTCCAAAAAGGCCAAAAAGCTGAAGAAGAGTGGAACCAATTAATTGAAGACTATAAAAAAGCCCATCCAGATTTAGGCGCACAATTCGAAAAAGCCATCAGTGGAGAACTTCCTGAAGGCTGGGAAGACCATCTGCCTGTGTATGAAGAAGATGCCGGTGCAGTGGCTACGCGTTCTGTAAGTGGAGAAGTCCTTAATGCCATTGCTGAAACTGTACCAAACTTCTGGGGTGGATCAGCTGACCTTTCTGGATCAAACAAAACCATGATCAAAGGCGAAGAAGATTTCTCAGCAGAAAATTATGCCGGAAAAAATATTTGGTACGGTGTGCGTGAACATGCAATGGCTTCAGCATTAAACGGAATTCTGCTTCACGGAGGGACAAAATCATTTGTCTCTACCTTCTTTATTTTCTCTGATTACTTGCGTCCTGCCATTCGTTTAGCTGCGTTATCAAAGATCCCTGCAGTTTACGTCTTAACACACGACTCTGTAGCTGTAGGAGAAGATGGGCCAACTCATGAGCCGGTAGAGCACCTATCCAGCTACCGGGGTATGCCGAATGCAACGATGATGCGTCCAGCAGATGCAAACGAAGTCGCTGCGGCATGGAAGGTTGCTTTAACATCAAAAGATCGTCCAACTTTGCTGGCACTGACTCGTCAGGATGTTCCGATTCTGCCAAACACGGCCAAACTTGCTTCTGAGTATGTAGAAAAGGGTGCGTATGTTTTATCACCTGCTCAAGATAAAGCAGAAGGTTTGCTGTTGGCTACAGGTTCAGAAGTTCAATTAGCGGTTAAAGCTCAAAAAGAATTGCTTGAAAAAGGCCATGATGTAGCAGTTGTTTCTATGCCAAGTTTAGAACTGTTCGACTTGCAGTCAGAAGATTACAAGGAATCTGTTTTACCAAAAGAGATTAAAAACCGTGTCGCCATAGAAATGGGTGCATCCTTCGGCTGGCATCGTTATGTTGGTCCAGAGGGCCGAATTATTAGTATTGATCGCTTTGGAGAAAGTGGTAAAGGGGAAGAAGTTGTAGAATACTTAGGGTTTACAGTTGAGAATGTTGTAAACGAGTATCTCTCTTTATTGGAAGACTAAGACAAAGCGCATGGAAAATGGAGGAGAAGGCAGCTGATTGAACTCAGCTGCTTTTCATTTTATGAAGCAAATATTTGCAGATTATTTTTATTTCTGTGTATTTTTGGTAGAATGGTAAGAGTGTTAGGCTTAAGATGATTTAAGTATAGATGTACAGATGGGAGTGAAAGTCATGAATTTAGGATTAGCTATATTTCTAATTATTCTTGCATTAATTGGAGGAGCGGTAGCGGGATTCTTTTTATCACGTCGCTACATGATGAAATATTTCGAAGAAAACCCGCCGATTGATGAAAATATGATTCGAACAATGATGCTTTCTATGGGACAAAAACCTTCAGAACGTAAAATTAATCAGATGGTTGGCCAAATGAAATCACAAGCTAAAAAGAAAGAGAAAAAATAATCAACAAAACGGACAGTATAGTTATCATGCTGTTCGTTTCTTTTAAATTGTCAAAAGAGAAACTGCTGTTAAAGTTTCATAGAGAAGGTGTATAGATGGAGATATTCAGAAAATTAAGTTGGTTTTTTAAAGATAAATGGAAATCTTATTTCGCGGCTATATTATCTTTACTGATAGTAGCCGTTTTGCAATTAGTTCCCCCTCGAATCATTGGAATTGTTATTGATGAAATAACAATGGATCTGATTACGAGGAGTTCTTTGATTCGCTGGTTAGGCATTTTGCTCCTGACAGCGATTGCTCAGTACATACTGCGCTATGTTTGGCGTGTAAACATTTGGGGGAATGCCGCCAGATTAGAACGGATCGTCCGTGATCGTCTCTATCGGCATTTCACGGAAATGGACAGCGAATTTTATCAGAAATATCGAACAGGTGACCTGATGGCTCATGCAACCAATGATTTACGTTCTTTAAGAATGGTTGCCGGTGCAGGAATTCTGACAATGGCAGATTCTTTAAGTGTAACGCTCGTTACCGTAACGACCATGTTTTTCGTCGTAGATTGGCGTTTAACCCTTTTAGCTATTATTCCTCTGCCTTTTTTAGCTCTTGCTTCAAGATATTTAGGGCAAATGCTGCATCATCGCTTTCGAGATGCACAGGCTGCTTTTTCCAATATGAATAATAAGGTGCAAGAAAGTTTACAGGGAATTAAAGTGATTAAAACTTTTGGACAAGAGAAAGAAGACATCGACGAATTTAAAAAACAAACGGACCATATATTAGAAAAAAATAAAGAAGTGTATAAAGTGGATTCCTTATTCGATCCCGCTTTGCAATTTATTATCGGCATTTCTTATGTGATTTCAATTATTGTCGGCGGTTTCTTAATACTGGAAGTTGAGATTACAGTGGGTGATTTTGTCACCTTCATTAGTTACATCGGAATGCTGGTTTGGCCCATGTTTGCAATCGGCCGTTTATTTAATATTATTGAGCGCGGTTCAGCCAGTTATGATCGTATTGAGATCTTAATGAATGAAAAATCATCGATTAAGGAAAAACCAGGAGCTACAGATGTTCCGGCAGAAGGGAATCTGGAATTTAATATTGAGGCTTTTGCTTATCCAGATGAGGATGCACCTGTATTAGAAGACATCCACTTTACGCTGAAAAAGGGGAACACGTTAGGGATTGTTGGAAAAACAGGCGCTGGAAAATCTACCTTGCTGAAATTACTTTTACGAGACTATGATCGTTATGAGGGGAACATTCAGTTTGGCGGACGAGATATTCGAGATTACACCTTCGATGCTTTACTGCAAAGTATAGGTTATGTCCCTCAAGACAATTACTTGTTCTCAACCACTATCCGCGACAATATTCGCTTCAGTAATCCAACCCTTCCGCAAGAAGAAGTAGAAAAAGCAGCTAAAATTGCGGATATACATGAAGATATTCTTGAGATGCCTCAAGGGTATGATACGCAAACAGGTGAACGAGGTGTGTCGCTTTCTGGAGGACAGAAGCAGCGTGTGTCTATTGCGCGTGCGTTAATTAAAAATCCGGAACTTATGATTTTAGACGATTCGCTATCTGCTGTAGACGCAAAGACGGAAGAGGATATCTTACAAGGACTGAAAGATTTACGTGCAGACCAGACAACAATTATAGTTGCCCATCGGATCAGTTCTCTGATGCATGCGGATGAAATAATCGTACTGGATGATGGAAAAATTGTAGAACGCGGTA
>CAZKSU010000109.1:0-5856 GCA_964555455.1 uncultured Carnobacteriaceae bacterium | reverse complement strand
AAGAATTAAAAAATCTTCCGCCAGTTAATATTTTGCTTGTCGGTAAAAGCGGAGTGGGAAAAAGCACTTTAGTGAATAGTATTTTCCGAGAACGTATTGCGGATACGGGCATGGGAAAACCAGTCACAAAGCATTTACAGAAAATTTCACGTCAAGATGTTCCCATTACGCTTTATGATACGCGCGGGTTAGAATTGAGTCCGGAAGTGCAACAAAGCGTGAAGTCAGAAATTTTTAGTTTAATTGAAGAGAATAAAGGAACAAAAGAAGCCATTCATGTGGCCTACTATTGTATCCAAGGGACATCCTCTCGTATAGAAGAAGCTGAAGTTGAATTGCTTGAAGCAATTTCTGAAAAAATTCCCGTGATTTTAATTCTAACGCAGGCAATTGGTGAACAGGCGAAAAAGTTTGAATCTTTATTAAAAGAAATGAATTTGCCGGTCGCAGCCGTTCACAGTGTTTTAGCGGAACCGTATGTCATTTCCGAAGAATACACGGTCGAGCCTTTTGGATTGAAAGAATTAATTGAACGAACGTTTAATATTATCCCTGAGAGTGCTCGGAAAGCTTTTATTAATGCCCAGCGAGTAGATATCGAACGCAAAGTTCGCAGTGCGAAAACCTGGGCTAATCGCTATATTGTTACTACATTTGGAGTGGGCTTTACTCCTATTCCTTTTTCAGATGCATCGGTTTTAGTTCCTATGCAGATCACTTTATTGACACATATCACTGTAATCTTTGGTGTGCCTATTGATCGTGCGACAATTTTAAGCATCATTGCGGCGGTTGGCGGTACAGGATCCGCCACATTTCTAGGCCGAACCATTGTTTCAAATGCTTTTAAATTTATACCAGGTGTGGGAACAGTCATCGGCGGGCTGATCAGCGGAACAACTGCATCGGTGGTTACCAGAGCTTTATCAGACAGCTATATTCAAGTGCTGAAGGTCATGGCTGTTAATGAATTAGAAGGAAAATCGACTTCAACGGATAAAGTTGTGACATTTATGCAGAAACAATTTAAAAAGACAATCCGTGAGAATAAAGATGAATTGGCTGCTGAATCAAATGCATTAGAAACAAGCAAAGAAGGCGCTATTGAAAAGTTAGCGATTTTCAAAAGAACACTAGAGAATTTTAAAGATAAAGTAATCAAACGGTGGAATAAGTAGCAACAAGAGGAGGCTTCGAATGACCTCTCAAAGACACGCAATTTTGGAAGATCCAGCACTTGAAGGTAATCATCCGTCAGCAAGTCGTCAGTCATCGTTTGAAAGTCGCAGAACTCTGCAGAGATTGTCAGCGATTAGCGAGTAAATAAGTTAAAGGGGGATTAAGTATGGAAAAATTATTATTCGTTGTGAATCCCTCTTCCGGCGGGAAACGCGCGCAAACAGTAGCCGATAACTTAGAGGAAGTTTTTAAAGCTGCACGGACAGAAATCAAGCGCTATGAAACAACCGGTCAAGATGATTTTAAACGGCTGACCATTGAGGCCATGCAGGAGGGGATTAGAAGAGCGTATATTTTTGGCGGAGATGGAACGATTTCAGAGTATGTGCAAGCCATCTCGGGTTTAACAGAACGTCCAGAAATTGTCCTTATCCCTCTAGGAACAACAAATAATTTAGCACGAGCGTTGAATACGGAATTAAATATGAATGCATTAATTTCTAACATTCAAGAGAATAACATGGCTACTAAAAAAGTAGATGTTGGGCAAGTAAATGAGGCTTATTTTATAAGCACTCTATCTGCCGGGGCTATTCCTGAAATGGTTTGGAAAACAGATGATGAGCTAAAAGAAAATCTAGGTCCGTTCGCTTACATATTGGAAGGAATTTCTGCGCTCAATGAAAATGAAACGTTTGATTTGATGCTTGAGACAGATGAAGGCAAGTACCAGATGGATGATGTTACTTTACTCGTTATTGGTCTATCCAACAGTGTTTTTGGCATCTCTAGATTTTTCCAAGAAGCTACAATTAATGATGGAAAGCTCCATCTTTACGCCTTAAAAGATTCTGATTTACTAAAGAGTACAGCTTCTTTGGCATCTGATGTATTTACGAATACCGTAAACAATCGGGCCAATGATTTATCCTATACAACTTCATTCTCAAAGGGAAGAATCTCCGTTTCAAAGCCGATGTATTTAGCGATGGATGGAGAGAAGGGGCCTACATTCCCTATTGATTTAGATATACTGCCTGAGCATCTTACTTTTGTCGTGCCTGTAGAAAACGAATCATAGAAATTAAAAAAACTCTCTAACGAAGGGTTGGAAACGTTAGAGAGATAATACAAATATTATTTTAACGGAGAATGAGGGATTTGAACCCTCGAAACGGTTTTACCCGTTTACACGATTTCCAATCGTGCTCCTTCAGCCGCTCGGACAATTCTCCAGTGATTAAGTCACTTTTTCATTATATCATCGGACCTCAAACTTGTCAATATTAAAAATGCTGGCACCTAGGTGGTAAATTGTGTTATATTATGAAAACTGAATGAAACAAAGTAGGAGTAAGGTAATGAATACAAAGAATTGGAAATTTTTCGTAGGAATAGGTATATTGCTTATTGGAGCTGCCTTTGTCGTCTACCCAATGGATCCAATCATCGGAATTATAGGAGGGATTCTTGGGGTTTACAATGTGTTTAAAGGTTTGCGTTTATATCGCGGCATTCAACCTTTCTTAATTCGTAAACAGCTAGAACGCGAAAAAGAACTCAAAGACGAAGTCCGAAGTAAAATAGAGGAAGCGAATCGAAATCGAAATAAAAGAAAATAAAAAAAGCCTGCAGGAACAAAACGTGTTAACTGTTCCTGCAAGGCTTTTTTGTTTACTCTTCATTCTCATTATCTGTTTGGCTGCCGGTCTCTTCTTCATTAGTGGCCGAATCGTTTGCCTCTTCGGGTTCTTGAGTATTAGGATTCGGTTCGGGTTCCGAATCTGATTCTGGATTTTCCGGCTCCTCTGGTTCCGCATCGGGGTCCGGTTCGGGCTCAGGTTCGGGCTCTGGCTCTTCTGGCTCCTCTGGTTCCGCATCGGGATCCGGTTCCGGTTCCGGCTCTTGTTCATCAGGGTTTTCTGGCTCCTCCGGCTCTTCTTGCGATCCTGGAACGTTTATCTGAATCGTAGCCGCTGGACCTGTCTGCCCCGCATAGCGCACTGCAAGGGAGAGAGTGACCGTTCCGCGCGGCGGATTTGTGATGACATACTCTGTGCCAGAAACGGTTTGCTGATTGCCATTGACTGACAAAACGTATTCCACATTCCCGTTTACAGAAGTATATGGACTCCAGCTGACGGAGACATCATCTGAGGCCGCGATATAACTGGCGCTGAGCCCGGTTGGCGCGGATAGAGAAGGGCCTGTTTCTTCTTCCGTTTCATTGTTCTCTTCAGGGGCAACAGGCTGAGTTCTTGCGCCTGGTTCATTTCCTTTCACAAACAACTCGGTTACAGAATTGCTGCTTCCGGGTCTTGCCAGAACGGCAGGGTCACTGCCGTTGATCACTGTATGTTCGACGACGGAGTCTGGCTGCTGCCAATCTCTTGGCTCCAGCCCTTGAACAAGCTGGCTGATCGCTGCCTGGTAAATATACCTCGCAAGCGACCTGGACCCATCCGCATGGGTGAGGTAGTTTCCTTGTTCCAGACTGTATTCGTACCCGACCCAAACTGACATCGTATAGTATGGAGAATAGCCGACCACCCAGTTATCCGGGACACCGTCTGAAGGGATGTCTAGCCCTCGTTGTTCGATATCACTTTGCGTATAGTTTGTTGTTCCGGTCTTCGCTGCATGAGTGTATCCTGGAATAGTCAAGGATGCACTATAATAATCCACCACATCTTTAAGCATATCGTTAATCATGTAGGCCGTATAATCTTCCATGACTTGATTGGAGCTTGGAGCTAAATCAATTTCTTCGCCTTGCTGAGTAACAATGCTGGTAATCGTATGCGCTTCAATATAGACACCGTTATTCGCAAAAGCAGTATATGCACTCGCTAATTCCAGCGGGGTCATTTGAGCATTAATCGCATTTTGGGGGACTAAAGTGCCATCTTTTGAAAAATTCTGAGTATTGATCCCGACACTTTCAAGAAACTCAGTAATTTCGTCATGGTAGTCTCCAAGGTCATTCACAAACAACTTAGCAGTGGGCACATTTCGAGAATCAACAAGGGCTTCACGCATCGACATTTGACCATGGAACTCATTGTCGTAGTTTCCTAATTCCCACGTAAAGTCAAAGTTAGGCTCTTCATCATAGACTTGATGGTAAGTTGAATATTGCAGCAGTTCGATGGCTGGTCCATACACAGTTAATGGTTTGATCGTCGATCCGACACCACGCGAATTGTCGGTGGCGAAGTTATGTGTCATTAAACTTTCACGGTTACGCCCGCCGATTAGAGCAGTAATCTGGCCAGTAGTGGAATCAATCAAACTCATGGCTGTCTGCAGTTCATCATTTGGAAAATTCACATACTCATCTGTATTCGCCACGTCATAAAGGATTTGCTGCGCTTCCGGGTCATAATTGGTATGGATAGTAAGTCCCGCTGTATAGGCATCAAATTGGGTTTTTTCTTCAATTTCATCCAATACGACTTGGATATAGTGATCGGATACCAGCTGATTTCCCGATTCTGCAGGTGGCTGCAGGCCTTCAGTAACAGGTATTTCTTTCGCCGCATCCGCTTCTTCTTGTGTAATGGCTCCAAAATCGACCATAGCTTCAAGCACCAGCCAACGACGGTTGGTTGCGGCTTCCTCATTGTTATAAGGGCTGTAGTAATTAGGAGCCCGGGGCAAGCCTGCCAGCATGGCTGCTTCATGCAGTTCCAATTCACTGACATGCTTTCCGTAGTATTCTTCAGCTGCAGTTGCGGCTCCATAGACATTCGCGCCCATATGAATTCGATTGAGATACAGCGTTATAATCTGCTCTTTTGATAACTCCTGTTCCAGCTGGATGGCTAGCCAAGCTTCTTGAGCTTTACGTTCTAGCGTCTGATCTTCTTCTAAAGTAGAAAAGACAGAGTTCTTGATGAGCTGCTGGGTGATTGTACTTCCGCCTCCGACAACCTCTTGATTAACGACATACCCAACGGCTGCCCGGCCTATTCCAATAGGGTCAATTCCTATATGACTTAAAAAGCGCTGATCTTCAATAGCCATAATCGCATCCAACATAACCTCTGGATAATCATCAAATGTAGCATATTCTCTCTCTACACCGCCAAGCGTGAAGAAGACTTCGCCATTTCGGTCGACGAATTCAGAAGCATAAGTTCCGGTTAAATCTTCTTCCGTCAGTTCGGGAGCGCCCGAAGCATAATAGACAAATAATCCTGCTCCAAATACAATTGCAGCTAAAAGGACTCCAAAGATTCCTAAGAGTATTTTTTTCCATAAACCTCTTTTTTTAGGGGAGGTTTGCTTTTTCTTTTTCCTGCCAGCTCTTGACATTGATTCCTTGTCAGATTTTGACATGCTTACTCACCTTCTTTAATTCTATCGTATAAAAATTATTATAAATCTAACGTATAGTAGTACAAATCCAAAAAAATGTCATCTTTTATTCTGTTTTTCTTTGATTAACTCATCCACAACTTCCAGATAGGGAATTCTCGGATTGTATCCGTAAGGAATCTCATGGCATTCCTTTTTAATCGCGGAATAAGGGATAGATTTCCGTCCTTTTTCTGTAAATTGCTGATTCCACCACTTTTGCAGGAAAAGGGCGTCCAATAAGTAAACTTCATTTAAAGTGGAAAACCGCACAATGGTGAAGCAAATCCCTCCATGCTCTGTGGCTTGTTTCATATG
>CAZKSU010000108.1:1843-5870 GCA_964555455.1 uncultured Carnobacteriaceae bacterium | reverse complement strand
GGAACTTGCAGAAAAGTTATCAACTGCAAGCAAAACTGGAGAAGAGATAGGCCCGTTAGTAGATGCACAACCTGATTTAACGATCGACGAAGCTTATGCCGTTCAACTATATAATATAGATAAGAAATTGGAAGAAGGCAAAAAAATAGTCGGTAAGAAAATCGGACTTACTTCTAAAGCGATGCAAGATTCGCTAGGGGTGGATGAACCCGATTACGGTCATTTATTAGATGACATGATTATCCCAGAAGATAACCCTGTTGTTTATACTGACCAAGTGATTCAACCACGAGCAGAAGGTGAGTTAGCATTTATCCTGAAGAAAGATTTGGTTGGACCAAATGTTACTGTTGAAGATGTATTGGATGCAACAGAATCAATCGTTGCTTCTATAGAAGTCGTAGACAGCCGAGTAAAAGATTGGAACATTGAGTTGAGAGATACGGTTGCAGATAATGCTTCTTCTGCTATGTACGTTTTAGGTGATCATTACTTGAAACCAGATGAAGTAGATCGCATCAACGTTGAAATGCAACTCTATAAAAATGGCGAATTAATTAACGAAGGAAAAGGTTCAGATGTTCTAGGAGACCCAGCATATTGTGTCGCATGGTTAGCAAATAAATTGCACGATTACGACATTCAATTAAAAGCTGGAGAAGTCATCCTGGCAGGAGCTTTAACTACAGCAATCTCTGCGGAACCTGGTGACGTATTCGAATGTAAGTTTACAGAAGGATTCGGAGACATCACACTTCGCTTTGATGAAGGAAAGAAACCTAATGAACAATAAGAACCAAGGAGGATAAGATTGAGTAGAAAAATTAAAGCAGGAATTATTGGTCCTGGTAACATTGGATCTGACTTAATGCTGAAGCTTTTACGTTCAGACAAAATCGAAGTCACTTCAATGTACGGAATTGACAATGATTCTCGAGGAATGAGAATGGCTCGTGAAAACGGGTTAAAAACATTCGATAACGGTATAGATGGTATTTACGAATTAGATGAAGATGAAAGACCAGAGATTTTGTTTGATGCAACTTCAGCTGGCGCTCATCAACATAACAACAAGGTGGCAGAAGATTTAGACCTTTACATGATTGACTTGACACCAGCAGCAATTGGTCCTTTTGTTTCACCAAGTGTTAACTTAGATGAACACATTGAAAAGAAAAACGTAAATATGATTACGTGTGGTGGACAAGCTACAACACCAATTGTAGCAGCAATCAACGATGTAGTCCCAGTAGACTATGCAGAAATTGTTGCAACGATCTCAAGTAAATCAGCTGGTCCTGGAACTCGTGCAAACATTGATGAGTTTACAGAAACTACAGCAAATGCGCTAGAAACAGTAGGCGGAGCGAATAAAGGAAAAGCCATTATCCTCCTTAACCCAGCAGAACCACCAATTGTTATGCGCGATACAATCTACACAATTGTAGAAGGCGAATTTGACGAAGCGGAAGTTGTACAATCCATCCGTGAGCGTGAAAAAGAAGTTCAAGCCTATGTACCAGGGTTTAAGTTAAGACAAGACCCGGTCATTGATGGAAATAAAATCGCTGTTTATGTACAAGTCGAAGGTGCAGGCGATTACCTGCCGGTCTACTCAGGAAATCTAGACATTATGACTGCCTCAGCAATTGGTGTAGCTGAACGTGTTGCAGAGCATATTCTAGAGACTGAGGAGGTGGCAAATTAATTGACAAAAGAATTAACAGTTGTTGAAGTTGCCTTGCGAGATGGATCGCATGCAATTCGACACCAGTATACAGAAGAACAAGTTCGAGATGTAGTAAAAGGCTTAAACGAAGCAAAAGTTCCTTATGTCGAAGTTTCTCACGGTGATGGTATCGGCGGATCTTCCGTCCAATACGGATTCTCAAAACAGCACGATATTGAACTCATCCGTGCAGCTAAAGAAGTTTCAGACTTCTCAAAAATATCCGTTCTACTCTTGCCAGGTATTGGTACAGTAGAAGACCTGAAAGAAGCTCGCGCAGCTGGAGCGGACATGGTTCGTATCGCTACCCATGTCACAGAGGCAGATGTTTCAAAACAACATATTGAATCTGCTAAAGAGATGGGATTAGAAGTCGTCGGTTTCTTAATGATGGCTCACATGGGTTCACCTGAAAAGATATTAGAACAAGCAAAACTAATGGAAAGCTATGGAGCAGATGTTGTCTATGCAACAGATTCTGCTGGAGCTTTACTCCCTCATGAAGTAACTGAGCGAATTGAGTTATTGGTAAAAGAATTAGATATTGACGTTGGTTTCCATGCACACAATAACTTAGGGCTTGCAATGGCGAATACTCTAGCAGCAGTAGAAGCTGGAGCAACTTACGTCGATGGAAGTGCGAGAGCTTTAGGAGCAGGTGCTGGAAATACTCAAACTGAAGTCATGGCTGCTGTTCTTGAGAAAGCAGGTTATGAAACTGGTATTGATGTATTCAAGATCATGGATGTGGCTGAAGACATCATCGCACCTATTCTTGAAGTCCCTCAAATCATTGACCGCGACAGTTTAACACTTGGTTATGCAGGAGTTTACTCAAGTTTCAAACTCTTCGCACAGCGAGAAGGTAAACGTTACGGTATCGAGCCTCGTGAAATCTTAATTGAATTAGGACGTCAAGGCGTTGTTGGTGGACAGGAAGACATGGTAGCAGATGTTGCTGCTGAAATGGCTGCTAACAAGTAACCCCCGGAAGGATGTAATGAAATGAACGAGCAGGAATTAAAGGACATCGCTAAGTATTTATACGCGTCAGAAATGAATTTGAATGAAATTGAGAAAATTACGATCACTAAAGCACCGCGTTTAACGGCGGAAGAAGCTTATCGCATTCAAGATTATATGACGCAAATGAAAATCGATGATGGCCATAAGGTTTTTGCCCCCAAACTAGGACTGACTTCTCTCCCTAAAATGAAGCAAATGAATGTGGAAGACCCCATTTATGGATACGTTTTCGATTATATGTTAGTAGAGAATGAAGGAAGTTTCAGTGTCAATGATTACATCCATGCAAGAGTGGAGCCTGAGATAGCACTTGTCTTAAAAGAAGAGCTCAAAGGCCCAGGAGTTACAATTGATGATGTAAAAGAAAAAGTTGATTATGTAGTAAGCAGTGTTGAAATACTAGATAGTCGCTATGTGGATTATAAATTCACACATCCAGACGTGATTGCAGACAACACTTCTGCAAGAGGTGCTGTTTACAGCAATGAAAGAATCGATTTGGATGACATAGATCTAATCAATGAAAAAGCAACGTTAAAAATCAACGGCGAGATTAAAGCCGAAGGAATTGGTTCAGCCGTTTTAGGCAATCCACTAGAAACAATCGTTTTCTTAGCAAATGAACTCGGTAGCAAAGGAATGTCTGTTCCGGCAGACGTTCCGATTATGACCGGCGGCATGTCAAGTGCTGTTCCTGTAAAGGCAGACGATCTCATTGAAGTGAACTACACAACTTTAGGCACTATACGCATTCAAGCAACAGAGTAAATTTGGTATTCACAATTATGAATACGCATTCAAAGAAGCAGAAAAATTAAAAGATAAAAAACAAAAAAGAGGAGAAATATAAAATGGCAAATAAAGAAGTAAACTTTCATGACGTTCACCAATTAGCGCATACGGAGCTATTAACTCCAGCATACCAAGATTCATTGGACTTTTTCACAAAATTATTAGGTATGTCAATTGTTCATCAAGAAGAAGGAAGAGCTTACCTGCGCGCTTATGAAGACGTTTACAAATACTCATTAGTCTTAACTGAATCAGACGAAGCAGGAATGGGCTACTCAGCATTCCGTACAAGTTCTCCAGAAGCTTTAGAGCGTGTCGTTGCTTCGATTGAAGCATCAGGACAAGGTGGAGAGTGGCGCGAGAATAACTTTGGATATGGACCTTCATACCGCTTCACGGACTTAGATGGTCACGTATTGGAAGTATTCTGGGAAGTTGAGAAATTCGGTGCAAAAGAAGGAGTCGACTCAGGTTTAATTA